>WFPH01000122.1 GCA_015487645.1 Thermosulfurimonas sp.
ACGGCTTAAGCCGGTTGAGATTTTCGGTAAGAGATCTAAGGGATTTTCCCTTACCGGAAGAGGATATTTCGTAAGGGCCGTTCCCTATAAAGGGAAGGGGGAGATCGCTCTTATCCCCACCTTTCTTTCGGCGGCCTTAAAACAGAAGATCCGCGGTGGTGGCCCCGGAAGGTTTGTGATCCGTAAGGAGGATCTGCGGGCCAAGCTCAAACTGGTGAGAAGCTCACGCCTCACGGTCTTCTGTGTGGACGGCTCGGGGTCCATGGCCGCCGAGGCCCGCATGAGGGAAACCAAGGGTGCTATCATGAGTCTCCTCCTTTCGGCCTATCAAAAACGCGACCGGGTGGCCCTTATGGTGTTTCGCGGGGATAAGGCCCGGATGGTTCTCCCGCCTACCAATTCCGTGGATCGGGCCGCAAGGGTCCTTGCGGAGCTTGCGGTAGGAGGCTCAACCCCGCTTCCCGCCGCCCTTAGCGAACTTTACCGATTACTTGAAGAGATGCGTCGGAAAGATTCCCGTCTCCTCACCACCGTCATTCTTATCACCGACGGCCGGGGCAATGTGAGCCTTACCGGAAAACCACCGCGGGAGGAGATAGAAACCCTGGCTCGAAGACTCGCCGCAGATTTCCCGGAGGTGGAGTTCGTGGTGGTGGACACCGAGACCGGATCGGTGAGACTCGAGATGGCCCGAAGACTCGCCGAGCTTCTCTCCGCCCGCTACTTTACCCCCGAGGCCCTCCGGGCCGATAGACTTTACGAGATTGCGAGAGGTGAAACATGAAGAGATACCTTTTTCCTTTTACCGCCATCGTAGGCCAGGAGGACATGAAGCTCGCCCTGATTCTCAATGTCATTGATCCGGGGATCGGGGGAGTCCTTATCCGGGGTGAAAAGGGTACCGGAAAGTCCACGGTGGTGCGGGCGCTTGCGGACATCCTGCCGGAGATCGAGGTGGTGGAGGGGTGTCCCTTCTCCTGCGATCCGGATGATTCCAAAAGCCTATGCCCCAACTGCAGGGAGCGTCTTGAGAAAGACGGCCAGCTTCCACGCACTAGGCGAAAGGTGCGGGTGGTGGAGCTTCCGCTCTCGGCCACAGAGGATCGTCTGGTGGGAAGCCTTGACCTTGAGGCGGCCCTAACCCGGGGAGAGAGACGCTTTGAACCCGGAATCTTTGCCGCCGCTAACCGGGGTTTTCTTTATGTGGACGAGGTAAATCTTTTACCGGATCACCTGGTGGATACTCTCCTCGATGTGGCGGCCATGGGGGTGAATTACGTGGAAAGAGAAGGGGTAAGTTTCTCTCACGCCGCCCGTTTTGTCCTGGTGGGGACCATGAATCCGGAGGAGGGAGAACTTCGGCCCCAGCTCCTTGATCGTTTCGGTCTCTGCGTAACGGTCGAGGGCTTAAAAGACCCCAAGGCCAGGGTGCTCATCATGGAGCGCTGGGAGGAATTTACGCGGGATCCTGAAGGGTTCAAGGAAAAGTTTCGGCCCGAGACCGAGGCCCTGGTCTCCCGGATTGTAGAGGCCAAGGAGAGGCTTTCGGAGGTGAAAATCCCGGAGAAGATGCTTTATGCCATCGCCAAAAAGACCATAACGCTGGGGGTTGACGGACATCGGGCGGATCTCACCATGGCCCGGGTGGCCCGGGCACACGCCGCTTTTTCCGGAAGGACCGAGGTCACCGAGGAGGATCTCGCGGTGGCCGAACGCCTGGCCCTGCCCCATCGTCTCCGGCGCCGGCCTTTTGAAGAGATAGGAACCTGATTTACTTCAACTCAGACTTTGTCTGGCAGGTAATCCTTTCCGAAGAGGCGAGCCCTTCCGGGAATCCGTCTCGGAATACTTCTCTTCTGGGATTGGCGGAGGGGGAGGGATTCGAACCCCCGGTGCGGGTTTTAGCCCGCACAGCCGATTTCGAGACAACCGTGAGAAAAAATTGAAAAAATTACGGATATAAGCGGGGTTATAGGAAATGATCCGTGGACAGAAAAAGGTGTGCCCATGGGGTGCCTAGTGGGGGGCAAGAAGAGAGATAAAAGAATAGAGACGAAATGGGAGAAAATGAGGGACGAAAAGGCGAAAATGCGAAAATGCGGACAGGTGGGAGAGGAGTGGTTGTTTTTGGGTGACGGAAATGAGATGCCCCCAAAACTTTACATACCTGAAATGTTAAGGTCTATTATCTCTGCCCCTCCTCTTGCACACCATGTGTGAGTCTTTCGGCTTTCGTTCTAGATCTCCATGGATGTCCTGCCGATCCAGCACTTCTTCCCGGGAAGGCCCTTACGTGAGGCTAGTCGATGGTGGACGAAGTCCACGGTCCAAATATGTTCTGTTTAGCGGGTCACCTCAGGCTCATCACGCCGCTTCGATACTAAGGTCTAGCTACAAACTTCCTCATATTGTGGTTCATCCCCGCGGGTGCGGGGAACACTCTTGATGTCGCCAAGGATCATGCCGTCTTGAGGGTTCATCCCCGCGGGTGCGGGGAACACGAAGTCTCCGTGGTAGGCGGAGCGGCCCAGGCCGGTTCATCCCCGCGGGTGCGGGGAACACTCCTTAATGAACTCCTTGATCTCGCTCCACTTCGGTTCATCCCCGCGGGTGCGGGGAACACTTCGTCGCTTCCACGGCAAGCGCAGCGATGTGCGGTTCATCCCCGCGGGTGCGGGGAACACGACCTTTTCTGCTTCTTCGCCCTTATTGATGTCGGTTCATCCCCGCGGGTGCGGGGAACACAAGACCACGAAGGTTTTGACCAGCACCGTAAACGGTTCATCCCCGCGGGTGCGGGGAACACATGACATCATACATCTAAGACCTCGAAATCAACGGTTCATCCCCGCGGGTGCGGGGAACACTTGTTGTTCAGAAGGCTTTTCCGGTTCTAACTCGGTTCATCCCCGCGGGTGCGGGGAACACGAGTTGATTCTACAAAATGTCCCTGCTCTCTCCGGTTCATCCCCGCGGGTGCGGGGAACACTACTTTGGGGAATCCTGCGATTGCGCCTATCTCGGTTCATCCCCGCGGGTGCGGGGAACACGATTTCAGGGGACTACTGCAGTGGCTCATGCTCGGTTCATCCCCGCGGGTGCGGGGAACACAAACGTGTTATGAAAAAATACCCTCGCGTGATCGGTTCATCCCCGCGGGTGCGGGGAACACGCTTAACAAATACAGTAAAAGAGGCCCAAAGGCTACTTTTATCTCCCAAAAAAACTGGCCAAATTTCCAGATTTTCAAAGATCAATTATCAAATAAGAAATTCTTCATTTTAAATCGTATCGCTCTGCAGCTCGAGCCCATTGAGTGTTGCGTACGCACACCCAGCGTAGGCCGTCCAGATCCACCACTTCCCGGTCCTCATACCCGTAAAGTCTGAGATCAAAGCCCTGCTCGTTGTTGGTGCTCCAAACCTGACAGGCCCGTCCCTGAAAGTCCATCTCCCGAAGCACCCGATCCCATAGAAGATCTCGTACCCTGGCGCTTACTTCTCCCACGAAAACTCCGGGCACTACTTCTAGCAACCAGCGGCTGAGCATCCCCCGAAGCCCCCGGGGCACGGTTTCAAGGATCATCACTACCATAGGGCTCCTCCCCGTAGTTCACGCCAGCGGGGACCTCTCCTTCTGGGGACCAGATGGCTCCGGGAGCTGCGGGATCTTCAGCCCAGAAGGCTTCCTCCGCCTCTTTGTCTGGAGACTTAAATCCCAGGCCGGTAAAAAGACGGTTGAGATCGTCCACAATGCGCTTGAGCATGCCAGTCTTCCGCACCTGGTCTCGCAGGCGGTGACGGATGCGGCGTTCTACATCCTCTTTGCTTTCGGCCACGGTGCGAAAGGCTGCCGGCACTAGGATTTGCGTGCGGTAAAGATCGGCTACGTCGTAGACAAACGAGAGTTGCTTGCCCACGTGAATGAAGCCCAAAGCCGGACTGTATCCGGCAGAGACGATAGCGGCGTGACAGAGCCCGTAAAGGAAGGCCGCCCCTGCTGAAAGGGCCCGATTTACGGCATCGGCCTTCTCCCAGTTTCCCCGGTCGTAATTTCGCCCTCGCCAGGGAACCCCGGTTTCCCGGCTGGCCTGAGCATAGGCCTCTCGCACCCGCACGCCCTCCCGCCCACGAAGTTCTTCGAGCGTCAAATCCTCGGGAAGCTCCTCGTCAAAGCGGAAGCGATAGAGGCGCTTAATCACCTCCAGGCGCTCCTTGGGGCGAGCCCAGGCACGGGCCTGGCGGTAGAGACGCCGGGCACTCCGAGTTTCACCCAAACCGGCGGCGTAGAACCGTCCGCCTTCTTCTCCCACCCAGAGGATGGTTACTCCGCATTCGGCGAGCGCCCGCACCGCAGCATGGGTGACACGGGTCCCAGGCCCGAGAAGAAGTACCCCGAGAGCTGCGGCTGGAACTTGAAAAGCCCCGTCTCTGCGATAGACCACGATGGAAGAGGCTTCTCGCTCCACTACGGCCCGCTCCACATAAAGATAGGACACCCCGTCCCGAAACCGGGGAAGCTCATGGAGATTCTGAATTTCAGGCATGGCTTACCTCCTGGCCAACGAAAGAAGCCCAAGCCCGAAGGCCTTACCATGGCCTATTCCCTGGGAAAGTCCCTTAAGCAAGGTCTCCGGGTGTTTCACTTCCAAGAATCCTTCAAAGGTTACAGCCAGGAGCTCCACCCGGGGGCTGGGCCTTTTCTTTCCTGCCACCAACCACTCCTTTCCCGTGACCTCGGCGGCTAGCACCCGGGCTCCGCAACGTGCCAGAGTCTTGGTGAGCCAGGCAAGCTGGGCTTCCCGACCCACCAGTCCGTAGCGCTTGCGATTCCGCATGACCGAGGGATTGGCCCGCAGACGAAACCGCAGGCGCTCGCCAGGTCTTAAGGCCGGAGTAAAGGCCTTGGGAGAGTCCGGCGCCAGCTCTCCGTAGTCTTTTCCGCATACGGCCCAGAGGGCCTCCCAGTCCTGCGGGCCCTGGGTCTGGATCAAGACGTAAGGGGGTGCAAGTCCCCGGCCGGTCTCCAGACGCCAGAGCAGGCGATCCTTACGGTGGCCCACCAAGCGGGCCAGGGTGCGGTGCATTTCATAGGGATCGGCCAAATCTCGGCGGGCCTTTGGATTTTCCAGATTGAGAGTGAGCTTACTTAGAAACATGGGGCACCTTTCCCCAGGGAAAATTCACCATCCAAACCAGGCGAGGACCAAAGCGACGCTCGGAGAAAGGGGCCAGCGGCTGATCCCAGATCTCGCGCACGAGGCCCCGGGCCCCGGCGGAAAAGCCCGGGGGAACCTCCAGGGCGTAGCGCGGAGCCTCGGGAGGCTTCGCCACTAGAGAAGGCCACCCGGCCAGGGCCTCCTCGAGCCCCTTCTCCACCAGGCCGCCTTCCGGAAAGAAGACCGGCTCGGCGGGAAGATAGCCCCGGCGACCCAGGTAAGGGGTGAAAACTGGTCGGCGCAGGGCAGACTCGATCTCTTGAAGAAGCTCCCGCGGGCCCTCGAGCCCCACCAGGAAAGCGGCGTCGGCCAGGTAGAAGCGATGGCTCACCACGGTGTCCTGGATGCCCACGGTCTTGCCTTTGGAGCGGGCCTTGAGCCATTTCTCCCACGGGGTAGAAGCCCGGATGACCTCTTTGGCCGTCTGAAAGTCCCGCCGGAGGTGGCCCTCCCGGTCCACCCGGACGCCGAAGCGCAGGGCGGCGAGATCGGCGACGGGGTCGTGACGCCGGCGGCCCAAGGCCGCGGCACAGAGACCCAGCACCCCGCTCTTGGTAGGCTCGCGCTCGGTATCCCGCCAATCAAAACGGCTGCGCGAGCCCCAGGACTGCATGGGCCCTACGAGCTTGAGAAGCAGAGTGGCCATCACTAACCTCCCAAGCATTCTTTCACCGCAGATTCGATCTGGATAAGCAAGGCCTCAAGGTTTCCACGGACGTGCGGAGCCAAGTAATCCAGTTCAAAATCTTTTACTGGAAGCACGAAAACCTTTTCGCCTTCCGGGTGACCGTAAGCATTATCCAGGCGCTCCCAATAGGCTTCTAGTCTCTTGATAGACTCGGCCACCAAGTCTTCTCCGGGGCGCACGTAGACCGGAGGCACGAAGGCGTTAGCCAGGTTTCGCGGGGTATCGGCCTGGCTCAGGCGCACGGCCACGAAGTCCGGCGGGTTGTGGGCGGCGAAGGTATTCTGCTTTCCAGAAGGAAGAGTTTTAACGAAGGCCTCCACGAAAGCCCGGGCAGCCTTTACCGCAAGCTCTCGATCCTGGCCAAGGTTTTCGAAGAGGAGATCCAGATTGAGATCCGCATAGCGGTAGAAGCAGGCCGAGACAAATTCCACGTCGCCCATCATGCCGGCTCCGGTTTCCTCGGCGGGATTGAGGTCGTCCACCGCGGTGTAGAAGTCGAACTCGCGGTCCACCTTGTGGGTGCTTATGGCGTGGGCCACCTGACTGGCGGCGTCCACGTTCCACTCCGGCCGGTCCGCGAGCATTCGTCCGAAAAGAGCCAAGTCCACAGCCCGGCCGCCGTCGAAGATGCCCTGCATGGCCTCCTTGATTTCCTTGGGCACTTGGGCTTTAGCGGTCTTCTTACGGCTCTTGCGATCGCCCTCTTCCAACGGAGACAGGGCCTTCAAGGTCTCCCAATGCTCCTCGATAAGGGTAGCCAGGCGGGAGATTTCCCTCTCGCCCAGAAACAGGAGATACTCCGTAAGACCGGTTTCAGCTACGCCCAGGCCGGCCCCGCCGAGCACCGCCTTAACCACGGCCTCTACCTGTGTAGAATCCCTCTCCAGGCCGGTAAGACGTCGCACTAGTTCCTCTACCAGGCGTTTGGTACGGAGCGCGAGATCTTCCCGTGAAAAGAGACCGCGCGGGACCAGGATCTCCCGAAAAAAGAGGCGCACCGCCCGTTTCTGGGACTGGCTACTCAAGCGCGCCCGCCGTACCCCGCCAAAAAGCGCGTCCTTGGGGCTCCCGGTGTCGTCCCGGTTGAGACAGGCCGGGGCCACGTTTTGCAGGATGTGGATCTCAAGTAGATTCATAGGGCACCTCCTTTTGTTCAGGATTGATTCCGTAAAAGTCGCGGGCCCAGCGGAGCTGTACCGCACGGTCGTCACGCCACCAGTAAACCAAGTCTCGCAAAAGGGCCTTCCAGTCGAAGGGGACCTCCCTGAGGAGGAAGACCATCCGACGCAGGTGCACGGGAAGCTCGTCCTCCCCGGCCTCAAGCAGGGCCAGGAACCGCTTTTCCAGGCTCTCGGAGCCGCGGGGAGAGTGCCTCAAAAGGGACAGGGCCTGAGGGAGCGAGCGCCCCGGGGCGTGTCGCTGGTGATGGGCGAAGAGCCCGGCCACGAGGTAGAAGGCCCGGCGGCGGGCCTCCGGAAGGGTCCCGGCCCAAGGTTCCACCAAGGGAAAGGCCCGAGGGTAGGCCCCGGGAGGGAAGGCCAGGCTGCGCTTTAAGGTCGCGAGCGCCGCCCGGTCTTCCCGGCCGGGGGTAGCCAACCGTAAAAGATAGTCCACGAATTTTTCCTCCAGCCCCATCAGGAGACCTCCTCAAGGTGTTTTTGGAGCAGGCGCCTTAAGACCGCCTCTCCCCGGGCCAGAGCCTTCAAAGCCCGGGGACGGGTGCCGGCCGCCTGCCGACAGATACTCCAGGCACTTCTGGCGGCCTTCTCAATGCTCCCTTGCCATAGGCGCCAGGCTGCCTCGGAATCTTCGGCCAGGATCAGGAGATAGGAAGGAAAAGCCCGGTCGAGCTCGGACCAGTAGCTGATTTCAAGCCCCAGGCTTCGGGCAAGGGCCTTTACTTCATTGGGATCCGGAGAGCGAGTGAGAGAAAGGAGCTCTTCGGCCATGCTGCGAGCCAGCCCGCGCAAACCGGCCCCAAGTCCCTCAGCCACCTCCAGAGCCACCTCTATCTCTTCGGCCACTTCCTCGGCCAGGGCCCGGGGCGGAAAAGGATACACCTCTCGCCGCACGGAAAGCACCTTGGCCTGGTCCGTCACCTGGCCCAGAACTTTGAGTGGAAAGCTCAAGACTTTGAGCAATTCCGTAGCGATAGAGATCACGCGGGGCGGTAGGCGAGAGCCTCCGTTTCGCGGCGGAAGCAGAGCCGCAAAGTCTCGCCAGAAGGCCTTCTCCTCCGAAAGCCGCACTGGAACGAGCCTAGCCTGCTTATCCTCTCGATAGGCACAAAAGGGGTCGGGCTCTAAGACCTCCTCGGGACACACCCCCGGACCATAGAGGATAAAGCGCACTGTGTCCTCTTCTGGGAGAAGTTTCAACGCCCGGGAGAGCCAGGTGTAGGTGCGGGTCCGTCCGGTGCGGGGGCGTCGGGTGCGATGCTCCTTGAGATCCTTGAAACGCAGAGGGGGTTCCTCCCAGAGCGGGGCGTCGCCGGCCGCCTCGTAAGGCACGAGCGTCAGAACCATGGTCTCGAAGAGATTGCTACCCTGGGGAAGAAAGACGGCCGAAACGGCCAGGGGGCCTCCGGGAGCCGAGGAGACCCCATAGCGTTTGAGTAACCCTCCGGGGACGAAGCTCTGGTGGGCTACCAGGGCCCGGGCCGCCTGGGCGAGGGAGGCCGCAGGTGGGGTGTCGTCGAAGGTGTGGTCGAAGAGGGTGGGATTGTTGCCGCTCGCAAACTCCGGCAAAAGCTTGGTCCACGGCAGGTGGAGCTCCTCAGGTAGATCCGCCACCTGAAAGAACGGGACCTCGGGATGAAAGAGGTAAAAGCGATCGCGCCAACGCTCGAGGTAGTCCTTGAGAGTATCTTCCGGGAAACGGCCTTCTTGGTAGATACGACGCAGGTCGTTCGTACCCTGGGGGCCATCGAGGGCCCGGTGGAGCACGGCAAGCATGAGCCGCGTGAGTGCTGCCTCCTCCAGCGGAGAGGCCAAGGCCAGGGCCTCGATCTCATGCGCCCAAAGGAGGGCCTCCTTGAGACCCACCATAGTAGTGGCTCCGCCCTTTCGCACCGGGATCCAGGGTTCGTCGAGGAGGTTATAGCGGGGGTTCATGAGATCTCCTCCTTTTCGTAGACTATTCCGAGCTCCGGGGAGATCTGCACCCGGAGTCTACCGAAGCGGGCTTCACCCGGAGGGATAAGCCTTAAGAGGCGAGCTCTTGCCACCAAGGGACTCTTTTCCCAGGGCGGAGACTTTTCAGAAAGTTTGTGCACCAGGCCTTTCCGGGAAAGACGCACGCTTCGTCGGAAGACCTGGAGGGCTTCTTCAGCAGAGAGACGACGGCGCAAAGGCACCGGCTTCTCTCCCAGAGAGTCAAAGAAGAGCCCATCCTCAAGCTCGAAGACCGGAACTGCCAGCACCGCTGGTTCCCCCAGCCGAGTGAGAGGCAGGTTGAGATAGGGGCTTTCTTCTTCGTCCTCGAGCGAAAATCCTGAAAGAAAATCGGCCAAAGGATCGAAAAGAACCTCCGGCCTTTGGAGTGAGATTCTCAGGGCCTGGGAGCGCTTTTCTTCTAGATTCTTGAGCATCCCCTTACGAGCCGCGCGAAACCTCTCGGAAAGCTCACCCGGGAGATCTTTTGGAAGCTCATCATCGTAGACTGCCGAGACCAGAGGCTCGAGATCTCCCGGGAGTACGAGCATTTTCCGGCCCCGGAGATACCACCAGGTGGCAAGTAGAAGATAGTGATAATAAAGCTCGTTCGGGGCCAGAAGGGAGAGATCCGGTGGAGCTTGGGATAGACCGCTTACGAAAAGCCGGGGGCGCAGGTGAGGCGCAGGCCGAGAACGTGGATGGCGGTGGAGCCTTCCGGCCCGTTGAAAGAGGAGGTCTACCGGGGCGAGGTCCGCTACCAGGGCGTCGAAATCCAGGTCTAGGCTCTGCTCCACCACCTGGGTGGCAAGGAGTAAGGCCCGTTCGGGACGATCTCCATCTTTCCCAAAGCGGGAGAGAACGGCTCGTTCCCGGGCCTCCCGTTCCTCTGAGGGGAAACGGGCGTGAAAAAGATACACCTCGAGGCCGTCCGGGAGACGCTTTCCAATCACGAAGCCTCTTTCTTGGAGGAGTTCTCCCGGCCCCAGGGCCTGGTAGAGGCCTTGGGCCCGATCCACGGTGTTTACCACGGCGGCCACGCAACCTCCTTCAGCCACCAATCCCTTGAGAAAGGCCGCCAGGGGCTCCAGTTCCACCGGGGCTTCGAATAGTTCTAGCTTCTTCTCGTTATTCCAGGAAAAACCGTAGCTTTCCACCGTATCGGAGGCTACCAAGGTCACCCGAGGGTAGGAGGCTTCGGTAAAGGCCTGTTTCTCGCGGACACCAGCGGCCTCAAGAAGGCTTCGGCGCTGTTTGCGAGAGAGGGTGGCGCTCATCACAATTACCGAGGCCCCGAGTAGCCTTAGCCAGCGCACCAAGACCTCGATCAATCCCGAGGTATAGGCGTCGTAGGCGTGGACTTCGTCGATCACTACGGTGCGGTTAGCGAGGCCGAAGAGCCGCACAAAGTGATGCCGCACGCGCAGGACTGAAAGCAGGGCTTGATCCACCGTGCCCACCCCGTAAGGGGCGAGC
>WFPH01000123.1 GCA_015487645.1 Thermosulfurimonas sp.
GGCCACAGAGTTACCTGGGGTGTCGGCTTCGGCAAGGATCTTGATGATTTGATCAATACTAAACTTTTTCATAGCTCACCTCCATGGTTTTAAATTGCTTTAATTATAAATCCTAACACCCCAGGTGGTTCGAAAAATGGGGAGCAGGTCATTTGGCCTATGCCCAGCATGGAGCATGGGAGGGATGTACTTTAAAAAGCTCTAACTCTTCTACTACTCAAACAGTTTCCGGAAAAAGAAATAAAGAAAAAGGACAGCCTAAGAAACAAATAAAACCACCCCTCTTTAAGAAAGGAGAATAATCTGCATTAGCTCAGAGTTAATCTGACAGGTAGGGCTTACCAAAAGGGGTGGTCTGGGCTCCCCTCCAGAAAGAGCTCCACCCAAAACTCAAAACAAGGAGGAATAGCCATGACCACCCAAGAGAAGCTTATCAAGGGCCGTTGAGCCTTCAAAAATAGTATAGTAGTAAGATGGAAACCGAGGAGGTTTTCCAGAGTTGAAAAGAAGACAAGTTCGACTTCTCCTGGATGCAGTCCTCCTGGGAATCGTAGGGGCCGTGGTGGCCCGAATCTTTAGCTTGATGGTGGACTTCTCTCAGGAAATCTTTCTGGGGAAAATCGCTCTCTACCGTCCTCCCGGGCTACCCAATGAGGGCGGATTACCTCAGGAAGTAATTGGCCCCTACGGCATGACCCTGATCCCTATGGTAACCACCCTAGGTGGTTTTCTCTCTGGACTCCTAGTTTACCTTTTCGCTCCCGAGGCCCGCGGGCACGGGACCGAGGCCGCCATCAAGGCCTTCCACTTCTTGGAGGGTCATATCCGGACCAGGGTGCCTCTGGTCAAGATGTTTGCTTCCGCCATCACTCTTGGTTCCGGAGGCTCGGCGGGTCGAGAGGGCCCGGCCTCACAAATAGGGGCCGGGGTGGGCTCTCTTTATGGCCGGATCACCCGGCGCACACCCCATGAGAGGCGTCTTCTTCTTCTTATGGGGATGAGCGCGGCCCTTTCAGCTATCTTCCGCTCTCCCATGGGCACAGCCTTCTTTGCGGTGGAAGTGCTTTACAGCCAGATAGAGTTCGAGACCCAGGCCCTGATCTACTGCATCTTCTCGGCAGGTGTGGCCTATCTCCTGAGCGGTTTCGTAGTGGGCTGGGAGCCGCTCTTTCGACTCCCCGGAGACCTCTCGGTAACCTCCCCGGAACAATATCTTGGCTTCTTGGTCTTGGGGGTGCTTGCGGGCGTGGTGGGGACCATCGCTCCCCTGGTCTTTCACTATACCAAGGAAACCTTCGACCGCCTGCCCTTACCCATCTACTTCCGGGCCGCCCTGGGCGGTCTTCTGGTAGGGCTCATGGGACTGGCCCTGCCACAGGTCCTCGGTATCGGATACGGCTGGTTACAGAAGGCCATCGACGGAGAACTTCCCGGAAATCTCATGCTGGCCATCTGCTTGGCCAAGATCCTGGCCTTCTCCCTCACTATCGGCTCTGGAGGTTCCGGGGGAGACTTCGCTCCTAGCCTCGTGGTGGGTGGAATGCTCGGAGGCTTCGTGGCCCATCTTTTTCATCAGCCTCCGGCCCCCTACGTGGTCATCGGGATGGCCTCGGTCTTCGGAGCTGCCGCAAGGGCTCCCATGGCCAACATCTTTATTGTGCTCGAGATCACCGGAGCCTTCGGACTCATGCCGGCCACGGCCCTCTCCGTAATGCTGGCTTACTTCGTACAGATCACCCTCTCCTCCCCGCTTCCAGTAAAAAGTCTCTACGATTCCCAGGTGCCAAGCCGGGTCCACTCTCCTGCTCACCGGGGAGAATTCTTTACGGACATCCTGGCAGACATCAAGGTCAAGGACATCTTCCGTCCCGAAAAGGTTTACGCCGTGGTCCCGGAGGATATGACTCTGAGACAGTTCGTAACCCTCTTTGGACGCACGGAGCAACACTACTTTCCGGTGGTAGACTCTGAGGGCTTTCTTTCCGGTATCTTTTCTATAAATGACGTGCGTCCCTATCTCCTTAACGAGGAACTCTGGGACATCATCATCATAAGGGACCTGGCCCGCAGAGATGTGATCACCACTCATCCCGAAGAAGACATCAACACCGTGCTCCGCAAGTTCACCATCCGCAACATCGACCAATTGCCAGTGGTTAAGAGCGAGGATCCCCGGGTCTTTCTGGGAATGATAAGTCGAAGGGAGGTGATCAACTTCTACAACAAACAGTTGGAAAAGATGCGCAGGGCTGAAAGCCTGCCTTATGTGGTGTAAAATAAAAGCCAAAATCTGGGAGGTGAAGATAGCTTGACTACTACCGTAGAGAGGACTTTCGAGGATTACAAACTGGCCCGGCATCTTTTCGGGGAGCGCGGGGCCCATCTAAAGGCCTTAGAGAAGGCCTTTAGGGTCCAGATCACGGCCCGGGGCAACCAGATCCTTATTACGGGAGATCCCATCGACACCGAGTTGGCCGATCGGGCCTTTGAGGAACTGTACGGCTTGCTCAAGGCTGGCTACACCCTTTATCCCAGCGATGTAGAGTATGCCGCTCGCATACTCTCCGAAAACCCCAAGGCCAATCTGAAGGAGATCTTCCTCGATACCATTTTCGTGACCTCGGGACGCAAGGTCATCACCCCCAAGGGGATCACCCAGAAGCGGTACATCGAGGCCATCCGTAATCACGATATCGTCTTCGGGGTTGGGCCAGCCGGTACGGGCAAAACCTATCTGGCCATGGCTATGGCCATTTCCTTCTTGATGAAGGGAGAAGTCTCCCGGATTGTGCTGGTGCGTCCGGCGGTGGAAGCCGGAGAGAAACTGGGGTTCCTGCCCGGCGATCTGGTGGAGAAGGTCAACCCCTATCTTCGGCCCCTTTATGATGCCCTATACGACATGCTGCCTTTTGATAAGGCCTCCAGACTCCTTCAAAAAGGGGTCATTGAGGTGGCCCCGTTGGCTTTCATGCGGGGAAGGACGCTCAACGAGGCCTTTATCATCCTGGACGAGGCCCAGAACACTACCTCTGACCAGATGAAGATGTTCCTCACCCGTTTGGGCTACAACTCCCGAGCGGTCATCACCGGAGACATCACCCAGATAGACCTTCCGGATCCCAAGCGTTCGGGGTTGGTGGAAGCCGTGGAGATCCTCCGGAATGTGGAGGGTATCGCCTTCGTGTTTTTCAGCAAAAAGGATGTGGTGAGGCACCCGCTGGTGCAGCGTATCATCGAGGCCTACGAAAGAAAGGAGGGCCGGGCGCATGAGGGCTAGGACCATCCCGGTGGAGGAAGCCGTGGGGATGGTTCTGCCCCACGATATCACCGAAATTCGTCCCGGAGAGTTTAAAGGTCCGGCCTTCCGCAAGGGGCACGTCATACGGGAGGAAGATATTCCGCACCTCAAGCGGCTGGGCAAAGAGCACATCTACGTGCTTGAGATGGACCCCGGTGAACTCCACGAAGATGAGGCCGCCCTGCGACTGGCCCGTGCGGTGGCTGGAGAGGGCGTGGTCTTCTCGGAAGAGGTTCGCGAGGGCAAGGTCACCTTTCTGGCGGCTCGGGAGGGGCTTTTCAAGGTAGACGTGGAGGCCCTTTACCGGATCAATTTACTGGGGGAGATCGCCCTCACCACCCGGCACGGCAACTTCTGGGTCAAAAAAGGCGAAAAACTGGCTGGGGGGCGGGCCATCCCCCTGGTAGTCAAAGAGGATCTCATAGTAGAGGTAGAACGCCTGGCCGCCGAGAGTCCGGGAATCCTCCGGGTGTTACCCCGGAAAATGTCCCGAGCAGGCCTGGTGATCACCGGAAATGAGGTTTATTACGGTCGGATCAAGGACGCCTTTGCCCCTGTCATGATCCCCAAACTCCAGTCTTATGGGCTCGAGGTTCTGGGGCCGGTCTTCGTTCCGGATGACCGAGCGCGTATCAAAGAGGCCATTTCTGGAATGCTAGAAGAGGGAGCGGAAGTGGTTCTGGTGACCGGAGGGATGTCGGTGGATCCAGATGATGTCACCCGGGCAGCCATCTCCGATCTAAATCCCGATCCCCTCACCTATGGAGCCCCGGTCCTTCCGGGGAACATGTTCCTGGTGGCCTACCTCGAAAGTAGAGCCATCCTAGGCGTGCCGGCCTGTGGTATGTACCACGGAGTAACCATTCTGGATCTGGTCCTTCCGCGGGTCATCACCGGAGAAATTCTCACCCGCAAAGAACTTGCAGCCCTGGGGCATGGAGGTTATTGTCTCCATTGTAAAGAGTGCCGCTTTCCCATCTGTCCTTTCGGGAGAGGTTAAATGTTTGTGATTTCGTACTTTCTATCAGCCCTGGCCAAAGTTATAGATCTGGTACTAAATCTTTATCTCTGGATCATCATCATTCGGGCCCTCATCTCCTGGGTAAACCCGGATCCTTTCAATCCCATCGTGCGTTTTTTCTATCAGATTACGGAACCCGTCCTGTGGCGCGTAAGGAGGATAATCCCCCCCATAGGGGCCTTTGATATCTCGCCCCTGGTGGTCATTCTCATTATCGTGTTTCTCCAGCAATTCCTGGTTCCCACTCTTTACGAGCTCTCCGTGAGGTTGCGATGAAGCTCACCCCCAAGGAGATCCGGGAAAAGGGGTTCAACGTGGTCCCCATAGGTTACAGCCGGGGGGCGGTACGAGCTTTCCTTGAAGAGGTAGCCGACTTCGTGAAAGAGGTCATCCGGGAAAACAACCAGCTAAAAGATGAACTGGCGCGCAAGGATAGAGAGATTGAGGAGCTTCAGCAGGAAGCTCGGGCCTTCCGGGAGGCCTTGCGTAAACTGAACGAATTCTCAGAAACCATCAAGGCCCAGGCTCAGGCCGAAGCCAAACGGATCGTGGAAGAGGCCGAACGGGAGGCTAGGCTTCTCGAAGAAGACATTGAACGACTCTGGAAGTTGAGGGAAAAGCTTCGCCTCGATCTGCGAGCTCTTCTTATGTCTTATCTGGAACACCTGGAGGAAACCTTACGTGGCCGCAGTAAAAGCGCATCCGAAGGGCACAGTACTGAAGATCCACGTCCAGCCGAAAGCCAAGAAGACTGAGATAGTCGGGTATCACGGCGAAGCCTTGAAAATACGGGTGTCGGCCCCGGCTACGGAAGGCCGGGCCAATGCTGCTCTGCTAGAATTTCTGGCGGATCGGTTGAAAGTAAAGAAGAAGGATCTGAGTCTCCTCTCTGGCGAAAGGTCACGGGAGAAATTAATTTTAGTTTCCGGGAAAACGCCTGAGGAAATCCAGAGGTTGTTAGGATGAAACCCGGGCTACTTTTTGATCTCGATGGGGTCATTCTGGACAGTATGCCCTGGCACGTAAAGGCCTGGCAGGAGGCCTTCAGTGCGCTAGGACTTGAGGTACCGGAAGAGGCCATCTACCTCCACGAAGGGGCCATCGAGTTAGAGACGGCCCGCAAGATCTTCGAAGACCAAGGCGTGGAGCCCACTCCGGAATTCTTCCGGGAAGCTTTCCGGCTCCAGAAAAGAATCTTTACCGAAAAATACCGTCACCAGGTAAGACCCTTTCCGGGAGTGGATGAGCATTTAAGGGAACTCAAGCGTGAAGGCCGACGTCTGGCTTTGGTCACCAGTTCTCACCGGGAAATCCTAGAAGAGGTCCTTCCTCGAAGCCTTGAGACTCTTTTTGACCTCATCGTCACCGGTGATCGGGTGCCCCGGAGAAAACCCCATCCGGATCCTTACCTTGCCGGGCTCTCAGGCCTTGGGCTTACCCGGGAAGAGGCCCTGGCCGTAGAAAACGCTCCGGCGGGCATTCGTTCAGCCAAATCCGCCGGTCTCTTTTGTATCGCCATTACTACCACCCTTCCCCCGAAATATCTAAAAGAGGCTGATCTGGTAGTGGAAAACCACCTGAGGCTTTTCGGTGTCCTTCGAAATGGCCGAGACTTTTGAGCTTGCCGACCGATATTTCGAGCGTTATCAGGAAATCATCCCTGGCTATGAGAAATTCTTGGCCTCGCTGGCCGAGCCCCTCCCCCTCTATTTTCGTCTGAACACCCTCAAGCTCAAGGACCCCGAGTCGGTATTGCGAGGCCTTCGCCGCCAGGGCTTTGAGGTTGAACCGGTAGAGAGGGTGCCCTGGTTCTTCAGAGTAGAACCCCGCGAGGCTTCCCTGGGGAACACCGAAGAGTACTACTTGGGACTGATTTATCCTATGACCCTTTCGAGTTCCCTTCCGGTTTACGCCCTAGAGCCCAAGCCCGGAGAGCTTATCCTGGATCTCTGCGCCGCGCCGGGGAGCAAGACCACCCAGATCGCCCAGGTTACCGAGGATCGGGCCGTGATCGTGGCCAATGACCGCCGCCTGGATCGGATTACCGCCCTGGTGGCCAATCTCAGGCGCCTGGGCGTGGCCTGTGCGGTGACCACAGTCTACCGCGGAGAGCAGTTCCCTATGGAAGTGAGTTTTGACAAAGTTCTGGTGGACGCCCCGTGCTCAGGAGAAGGACGATACCGCAAGGGCTACGAAGGCGAACTCCTTTATCAAAAGGAAGGACGGACCAACCTTTCGGGGATCCAGAAAGGTCTTCTGGTGCGGGCTTACGATCTCTTGAAACCCGGAGGCCTTCTGGTTTATTCCACCTGCACCATTAATCCCGAAGAAAACGAAGCCGTGGTGGATTATCTCCTCCGCAAGCGTCAGGCTGAACTTCTTTCATGGGAGGCCCCTCTGCCCTCGCATCCCGGCCTTACGGAGTGGCAGGGTCGGCCTTTCCATCCGGACCTGAAGAAGGCCAAAAGGTTTTATGCCCACGAGATCGAGGCCGTGGGCTTCTTCGTGGCCAAGCTTCGGAGAACGGTATGAGCCGCAAGAACCGTAAAAAGATGGACCCCCGGGCCACCTGGCCCCAACCTGTTTCCCTAGAGGAGCGCGCCCGGATATTGCAATTCCTTGAAGAACGATTTGGCTTCTCGCCCGAAATATTTGAGCCTTACGAGTTTCTGGCTACCTCCAAGAATTACTGGCTTTTCGTACGCACCCCTTATCTCGGAGATCTCGAAAAAATAAAAGTCCAGACCGCCGGGTTGCTCTTTCTCCGAAAAGTCTCCGGTTACCTGAAACCCACCACCGCGGCCCTCCAGAGGTTTGGGCGGTATGCCACCAAAAACCTTCTGGAGTTGGATCGTCTTACCCTTGACCGTTTGCGTCTGGAAAAGAAGATTCCCATAGAGCTGGAGATCGAACCCGGTTATGTGATCCTAAAATGCGAGGGACAGATCTGGGGCTGTGCCCTTTATCTTCCCGGCAAACTGATCTCTTATCTTCCTTGACCTTGGCCTTTTCCGGTTTAAAATGCCTAGAAAGGCTCGGATGGAGGCTTAAATGTTCGGTATTGGTCTTCCAGAATTACTTCTCATTGTATTAATCATTGTTCTCATCTTTGGAGCTTCCCGCCTTCCGGAACTGGGGCGCGGCCTCGGAGAAGGCATACGGAACTTCAAGAAGTCTTTGAAAGAGGACCACGAAGAAAAGGGAGCTCAAAATGAAGAAATTAGTTGATACCTTGGCTTCTCTGCGCCTGGCCATCTTCCTTTTTCTGGCCCTGGCCGCTACTTCCATCCTGGGAACTCTGATTCCCCAGGGACGGGATCCGGGGTTTTACCTCGCAAAGTACGGAGCCTTTTGGGGAAAACTTATCAATCTTTTTTCCCTTTACGATGCTTACCATTCCTGGTGGTATGTAGCCCTGTTAAGTCTCTTCTTAGCTAATCTGATCTTCTGCTCGGTAAAGCGCTTTCCGGTTTCCCTTAAACTTTTTCGGAGGGATCCTTTCTCCATCGATCCCCGGAAAATGCCTTTGGCCCGCGAAATGAGCCTTGAGGTCTCCCCAGAAGAAATCAAAGCCCGGCTCAAGGATTTCCATTTCAAGCCCCTTAAGGAGGGAGAGCTAGGAGTCAAAGATCGTTATCGCTGGAGCTATTTTGCGGTCTACTTCGTTCACGGCTCGATTCTGATCATTGTTTTAGGAGCCCTTATCGGGGCCGTTTGGGGTTACCGAGGTTCCATGAGCATCCTCGAGGGCGAAACCAGTAACAAGGTCTTCCCTTTCCGGCGTCATCAGGGTTTCATTACTCTGCCCTTCCAGATTAAGCTGGAAAAGTTCGAGATCGATTTTTACCCCAACGGGGCCCCAAAGGACTATCGCTCGTACGTAAAAATCCTGGATGGGCAGAAGAGCCTTGATTACGTCATTCGAGTCAATCATCCCCTGGAGTACCGTGGCATAAAATTTTATCAGGCCTCTTATCAAGAATACGCCGCCTTAAGAATCAAAGCCGAAGTCTCCGGAAAACATAAGGAAATCCTGGTAAAACCTTTCCAGGATGGTCAGTGGCCGGAAGAGGAGCTCTCTATCGGCCTGATCCGTTATGCCCGGGCCCATGGGTTTCGCATGGCCCAGGTATGGGTCTCCAAAGGTGATCATGAGCCCCGGATGCTTTGGCTCATTGAAGGACACCGGCAAACCCTTTCCTTTTCCCCGGAAAAAATTTCCCTTACTTTAGTGGAAACTAGACCCCTTTTTATGAGCGGCCTGCAGGTAAGAAAGGACCCCGGGGCAATCCTGGTCTATGCGGGCTGTGCACTGATGATTCTGGGAGTGTTTGTAACGTTCTTCTTCACTCATCGCAGGCTTTGGATTTATCTCGTTCCCCAAGGAAATAAAACTCGAATTATCGCGGGAGGCTATAGCAAGCGGTATCGTGAGGATCTTCAAAAAGAAATAGAGCTCCTCTTGACGGATCTTAAAAGCCGGTTAACTTAAGAGCGGCTCCTCGAGGGAAGCCCCCCTCATCGTCTCTACCCTCAGACGATACCCACCTCCACCCCCCTTAACCC
>WFPH01000124.1 GCA_015487645.1 Thermosulfurimonas sp.
CTCCACCACCTGGCGATAGGTCTCAAAGAGCAGGTCCTCGGGAGGGAGTTCCTTGCGGGAGACATAAAGATACTCCGTACGGAGAAGACCTATGCCCTCGGCCCCGTATTCCCGGGCGTAGGGGATCTCTTCAGGGAGATCTAGGTTGGCCCGCAGAGCGATCCGACGGCCATCTTTAGTGACCGCTGGCAGATGGGCCACCTGGTGCAGACGGGTTTTGAGCTTGTGAAAACGACGACTTCTTTCCTCGAATTCACGGATGATTTCCCCTTCGGGGTTGATGAAGATCTCGCCGGTGGTGCCGTCTACCGCGAGCAAATCCCCCGGAGAGACCTCTTCCAGCACCCCTTTGGCCGCCACCACCGCCGGAATGCCCAGGCTGCGGGCCACGATGGCGGTGTGGGAGGTGCGGCTTCCGGCTTCCGTAACGAAGGCCAGGGTGTTTTCCGGTTTGAGGTTCACGGTGTCCGCCGGCGAAAGATCCCGGGCTACGATTACGGCTTTTTCGACGTTCCGGAGGCGATGGTCTCCCCGGAGAGAGGCGATGATCATCTCCACGATGCCTTCGAGGTCTCTGAAACGCTCCCGGAAATATTCATCGGGAAGCTCGGAGAAGATTTTTTCGTAGCGCCGCAGGACCTTAAGAAGGGCCCATTCGGCATTGAAGCCCTCGCGTATGATCTCCGAGGCTTCCCGGAGAAGGGAGGGGTCTTCCACGATGAAACGCTGGGCCTCGAGGATGGCCCGGACTTCCCCCAAATTTTCCGGAAGTTTTTCCTGAAGCTTTCGAATCTCCCGGGCGGTGGTTCGGATGGCCTGGGTCAACCGTTCTATCTCGCCCTCGATCTCCTCCGAGGGGATACGGGTCCGGGTAACCTTGATGTGTCCGGGGAAGATCACATGGGCCGGCCCTACGGCCACCCCGGCCGAAACCCCCACTCCGCGCAAGGTCTTCATGCTTCGGCCTCAAGAATCCTCTTGGTGGTTTCCAGAGCGACTTCGGCGTCCTCGCCTTCGGCAATGACCCTAAGACGAGTCCCGGCTCTGGCCGAAAGGGTCAGGACATCCAGGATGCTCCGGGCGTCCACTAGATTTTCACCCCGACCAATGAAGACCCGGGCCCTGAGCGGCCCCAGGGCTTTGGCCAGCCTGGCCGCCGGACGTGCGTGCAGGCCGAGTACCCCCCGGATCTCGATTTCTTCTTCAATCCTCTTCGTGGTCTCCCCCTTCATCCTCCGTGTTCTTGCCTCCGCTGAGTTCCTTTTCCATCTCCTCTTCGGCTTCGCTCATGACCTCCTCGAACTCGTCCCCCAGTTCCTCGCCGAACTCCGCCCCCATCTTCTCCATGAAGCGTTTGACGCTTCGGGGATCCTCTTCCTCCAGACCGGAAAAAAGAGCCGGATCGGTCATCTTCTCCAGTCGGGTATCCAGGGAAAGACGCACCCTTACCCGGGAGACGAGTTTCTTAACCCTGCGGGAGCCGCAACGACGACAGTAGGGTTCGAAGTCCTCCTCCCGAAAGACCAGATGTTCCGAGATCTTCCGGCATTCCAGGCAGAGATATTCATAAAGCGGCATTTTTGCTCCTCCGTGCTTCCCGGAGATCCCGGAAATATTTTTTGAGCAGGCGAATGATGAAAAGGGTGTCGAGGGGTTTGTTCCCGTTTCCGTTCAGGTTCTCCAGAGGGATCTCGGCCCGGGCCTTCTCACGGTGTCCTCCAGCGAAACCAATGTTTCCGAAGGCCCGGCTGGCCAGCCGTCCGGCGTCCTTACGATAGCCGTCACAGCGGATGATGATGACCAGCCTCTGTCGATACTCTCCGGAGACGAAGACCCAGCCCGCCTCCTGCACGTGGTTCAAAAAGTCCGCGATCACCACCAGGATATCCGGATTGGGAACCCGGCCTACGTGGGTGAAGAGCCTCTGCTTGCGGAACTTCATGTTCTCGAGCGCGAGCTTCATGTACTTGAGCTCCGAGCGCCGTATATCCGCGGACTCTATCTTGTGCAGGAGATGGCGATTCATGTGCTTGAAGAGATGGTGGAAGCAGATAACGTCCTGGAGACTGCAGTGTTTCTCGAAGTTGTCCGTGTCGGTCTTGATGCCGTAAATCAGCGCGGTGGCCAGGGCTACGGAGGGTTTGATGCCCGCGCTTCTCAGGTATTCCGAGAGGATGGTGGAGGTGGCCCCGTAGTCCGGACGGATGTCCACGAAGTCGGCCTCCCAGCCCTCGGTCTCGGGATGGTGATCGATCACCACGTCGAACCGAAGTTCCTTGAAGGCCGGATTGTGCGGGGGCTGGGCGTCTACCAAGACCTTTTTGGAAAAATCGTTCACCGGGATCTGGCTCTTTTTGACCACCGGGATGCGGAGGAGTTTTATCATGAGCTGATTGTTGATCCGCCGGATCTCGTTCACGTGCGCGATGACCACCTGAGAGACCCTCTGAGCCAGAAGTCGTTTAAGGGCCAGGGCGCTGGCCAGAGCGTCGGGATCGGCCCAGATCAGAATGAGAACCCGGTCCTCCTTGCTAAAAAGGGAGAGTAAGGCCTGGAGACGCTCCCGGTTGGAGCGAAAACGCGAACGTTTCCCGTTGCGATTGCCTGAACCCATCTTTACAAAAAAAAGCCTCCCTCATACAGACTCAGGGAGGCTACCTCGTTTGCGTAATAAGTTAAGCCCTCTTTGAGATAAAAATCAAGATCTTTCCAATCCATATCTTGAGTGATGAGATTTAGAATATAAGGATCGCCTGCAATTATTTCAATAGGCCATCTTTTTTCTTCGAATTCGTATGGAGGAGGCCGGAAAAGGAATTCCTGGTGAGTCCGGGCTATGGCCCGCAGGAGAGAGAGGCTGGTTCTGACCGGACGAAAACGCCAGGGGTCGGTTACGTGGAGCTGGAAGCCCA
>WFPH01000125.1 GCA_015487645.1 Thermosulfurimonas sp.
CTACCGAGGGCCAGGGAGCCAAGATTATTCTGGGAGAGCCTGTCCAGCGGGGTTACTTCTACAGCTACGAAGGCATTGTGCTTCATGAGGAAGGTGGGGAACAAGCTATCATGGTGCTCGAAAATCCCTTCTGGGGACGGATACTTTTCATAAATGGTACCGCCCAGTTTACCTCCCGGGACGAATTCATCTACCACGAAGCCCTGGTGCACATTCCTATTCAGGCCTTTCCTGAGGGACGGGTTAGGAAAGTTCTCATCTGCGGAGGCGGAGACTACGGGGCGGCCCGCGAGGTCCTCAAGTATGAAGAGGTTGAAAAGGTCCTCATCGCAGACATAGATCCCCGCGTTCCGCGGGTGGTCAAGGAGTTCTTCCCGGAATTGCTGCCTCAAAATCCCTCGGATCCCAGACTGGAACTCCTTACCGTAGACGCCTTCAAACTAGTAGAGGAGCTTGTGGAAGGTGGAGAAACCTTCGATCTGGTGATCATCGATTCCACTGACCCGGATGTTTCGGTCTCGGATTATACTTTGGAGCTCTCCCATTCTCTTTTCAGCGAGGCCTTCCACCGTATGCTCCTAAAGCTGGCCCCTGAAGGGGCCATCGTCCAACAGGCGGCCACACCCTTCACCATGAAAGACATCCTTGAAGGCTCCTATGAGGTCTTCCGTAGGGTTTACGGTCAGGATACTTACTGCTACCGGGCCTGTATCCCCTCCTTCGGGGGAGACAACGCTTATCTCCTGCGGTTCCCCGGAGACCCCCGTGAGCCCCGGCGGGCTTGGGTTCCGCCCACCAGTTACTACACTCCCGAGGTCCACCGGGCCTCCTTTGCCCTTCCCAAGTTCTGGTTGACGGAGGTGCTTGAAAAAGATGCCTAAAGTCCTTGGAATCCTGGGATCACCATATCCTTACGGAGGATCGGGGTCCCTTTTAAAGTGTGCCCTTTATGCCGCCGAGGAGCTGGGGCTTGAAACCGAGATCATAGAGCTTTACCGAGAGAAGCTCGAGCCCTGTGTGGGCTGCGTCCAGGACGAGGAGCCCACCTGTAAGTATCCCTGTATCTTTGAGGACTATGGCCGTGAGATTCTACAAAAATTGAAAGAGGCCGACGGTTATATCGTGGCCTCTCCGGTTTACTGGTATGGCCCTTCCGGTCCCTTGAAGATCCTCATCGATCGCATGACGGCCCTTGAGAACATGGTGGCCTTCGGGGAGCCGAGCTACGTGGAAGGCAAAGCCGTAGGGGTCATCACGGTAGGGGCGGACGCGGGGGTGACCTTTTCCGGGGCTTATCTCCTCACCGTGCTCAATGCCATGGGGGCTATGATCCCGCCCTGGGCCCACGCCTATTCCCATCGAGGAAAAGAGGCTCTCTTCGATGACCGGGCGGTGATGGATGCCATCAATGTAGGACGGCTGGTTTCCGGTCTCATCCTTCGGGTAAGAGGCGGGGAGGGGCCCCTGGCTTATCTTGAGGATTTCGATCTTCTGGAGCGGATACGGGCCAGGGTTCTAGAGGAAAAGAAACAGTGGGAGGCTCAGCATGAGCCAAAGCGAGCTTTCGGCGGCCGAACATCCGGTGCTTAAGGCCATTTACGGCCGCAGGAGCATTCGAGAGTACACCGAGGAGGTGCCTCCTCGGGAGCTCATCCTTGAGATCATAAAGGCCGGCATCTGGGCCCCCTCCGGTCTTAACAATCAGCCCTGGCGTTTCGCCATCGTGTGGAACCGAGAGAGGCGTGAGAAATTGGCGGAGCTTACCCGTTACGGAGAGATCATCCGTAGGGCTCCGGTGGTGATCGCCGTCTTTCTGGATCAAAAGGTGATGTATCATCAGATCAAGGATCACCAGTCGGCCGGGGCCTGTCTCCAGAACATGTTGCTTGCGGCTCACGCTCTCGGTCTGGGAGGGGTCTGGCTGGGCGAGATCCTCAAAAACGGAGATCGGGTGCGGGAGGTGCTGGAGTTGCCGGAGGGCCTGGAGCTAGCGGCGGTGGTGGCCTTGGGCTATCCGAACGATCGACGCAAACGGGCCGGTCGCAAACCTCTGGAAAGTTTCATACTAAAGGAGATTCCTTGAGGGGGGGCGCAACCCTTTTCCTCATTATTCTTTTCGTGCTGGGGGCCTCCCAGGCCCTGGCCCTCAGAATGAGGGACCTCAACGTGGCCCCCTATCGGGACTATCTTCTGCTTTACGCCTACCTGGAGGATATGCCTTTTGAGGATCTCAAGGAGGCCCTGAGACACGGCCTGGGGCTGGCCTTCACCTTTCGCATAGAAATTTACCGGACGAGGAGGTTCCTGCGGGACGAAAGATTTTTTTCCCAGGAGATTACCCGTACGGTCTATTATGATCCGGTAAAAAACATCTATTACGTTCAAACCGTTGGGGCGCTTGAGGCTCCTCGCCGAGCCACCTCTCCCAGGCAAGCGCTCCTTATGGCCTCTAACCTCGAGGGACTGCCTCTTTTCCCTTTGGTCCGTTTGAAAACTGGGGTCCGTTATCGTCTGAAACTCAAAGCGGAAGTACGAAAGATTACCCGTGTAGGCTGGCCTAAGAAAATTATACGCTTTCTCCTTTTCAAAGGTGAAAGCCTCGAGACTCCCTGGGCCAGCCTAACCTTCTCGTTATGACTCTGCCCGGAGAGGAAAAACTCAAAATACGCCGGGAGCTCCTCTATATTCTTCTTGGCCTGGGGCTCTTTGCCCTCCTGGTTTTCGTGGAGTTCAGAATCTTTCAGATCTTTCCCTGGAACTTCTCCGGCCAGAACCTCATCATTTTTGCGCTTATCCAGTTGAATCTCATCCTTCTCCTTCTGGTGATCTATCTGGTTCTGCGAAATATCCTCAAGACCCTCTTTGAAGCCCGGGCCACCCGGATCTCCCGAAGTCTTCGGGTGAAACTTGTGCTTTCGTTTCTTCTCCTGAGTTCGGTTCCCGCGCTCCTGCTCTTTGTGGTCTCCCATCGTTTCATCGAAACCAGTCTTGAGTACTGGTTCGGTAGCAACCTGGATCAGCAGTTGGAGAAGGCCTTGATCGAGGCCCGAGCCTACTATCAGGACCGTGAACGGGAGATCCTGATCAAACTTCAGGAATTTGAGAAGAGCTATCTTCGTAAGACTCGCAAGCTCTCCTCCCGGGCTTTGAAACGTTATCGCCGGAAGCTGAAACTCGACACCCTGGAGATTTACGATGCTCGCGGGCGACTTCTCAAGCGTTCGTATGATGAGGCCCTCGGTCGAAACCTTCTAGGCATCCCTCCCTCGATCCTGAACCAGGTTCTTTCTATCCGCACTCCGGTCTCGGAAAGCAGCGACTTAAAGACCCGAGTTCTCCTGAGGGTCTTTCTTCCCAGCCAATACCGTGGCCGGACGGTCATCTTGGCTGGGGGCAAGTTCCTGGATCCGGGGCTGGAGAAGCTCATCAAGGACATAAGTTCCGGGGTGGGGTTGTATCAGCAACTCAAATTCCTCCGCACCCCTCTTAAGACCTCCCTCCTGCTGCTCCTCCTCCTGGTCACGCTTCTGACCATTTTTGTGGGGGTCTGGTTCGGAATGCGCTTTGCCCGAAGACTAACCGGCCCCATTCAGGAACTGGCTGAGGCCGCGGATCGGATCGCGGCCCGGGAGTTCGAGGTCCATCTCCCCGAAGAGACCCCGGACGAGGTGGGTGTGCTGGTGCGGGCCTTCCGCCGCATGACCGAGGAGCTTAAGCACTACCGGGAAAAGGTGGAGGAGACCACCCGGGCCTTGGCGGCGGCCAACGAGGAACTCAAGAGGCGTACAGCCTACCTGGAGACCGTTCTCTTTAACATCACCGCGGGCGTGGTGGCTGTGGATCGGGAGGGGCACCTCACCCTGACGAACCACCGGGCCCGAGAGCTTCTGGGACTTTCCGAGGCCCTGGAAGGCGAGGCCCTCTCGGAGATTCTGCCCGGCGACCTTTACGCATCTTTCCGGGAACTCATGGAAAAACTGCCCCGGGATCGGCCCGCAAGTCTCCCCGTGAGACTGGTGCGGGAGGATAGGACCCTGGTCCTGGGGCTTACGGCTGTGCGTCTCCCCGAAGAGGCCTTTCCGGGATATCTTTTTCTGGTAGAAGACCTCACAGAGAAGGAACGCATGGAGCGTCTGGCCGCGTGGCGGGAAGTGGCCCGCAGGATCGCCCACGAGGTCAAGAATCCGTTGACTCCCATTCAGCTCTCGGCCCAGCGTCTGCGTCGGAAGCTTTCCGAAAAACTGGCCCCGGAGGATCGCGAGATCCTCACTCGCTGCACCACTACTATCGAAAAGCAGGTAGAAGAGCTTAAACATCTGGTGAATGAGTTCTCCGCCTTTGCCAGGTTGCCCGGGCTCAAGCTGGAGAAGAACGACCTTTTGGAGGTCATCCGAGAGGTGGTGGCCCTCTACCAGGAGGCCCACCGGGAGGTGAAGTTCCAGGTGGAGGCAGAAGAGATTCCACCTTTCCTTTTCGATCGCGACCAGATGAAACGGGTTTTTCTCAATCTCTTCGATAACTCCATCGCGGCCATGGAGGGGCGGGGTGAGATCCGGGTGCGGGCTTCGCTGGAGGAAGACTGGGTGAAATTGGAAGTGGCGGATACCGGCCCAGGGATCCCTGCGGAGATCAGGCCCCGCCTTTTTGAGCCTTACGCCTCGGGCAAAGGGGGTACCGGCCTCGGGCTGGCCATTGTGAATTCCATCGTTCAGGGACACGGGGGTGAGATCCGGGCTGAAGAAAACCAGCCGCGTGGGGCTCGGTTCGTAATCCGAATTCCGTTCCGGCAGAAACCTCATGCCTGAAATCTTGGTAGTAGACGATGAGAGGAGTATCCTGGAGAGCCTCCAGGACATCCTGGAGGACGAGGGGTACGCTGTACGGTGTGTCGAAAGCGGCGAGGAGGCCCTGAAGATCGTGGAGGAGTCTCCGCCGGATCTGGTGCTCCTTGATATCTGGTTGCCGGGGATGGACGGCATGGAGGTCCTGGCCAGGCTCAGGAAGACTCAACCTGCGCTTCCGGTGATCATGATCTCCGGTCACGGGACCATTGAACTGGCGGTGAAGGCCGTAAAACTTGGGGCCTTCGACTTCCTGGAGAAGCCTCTCTCCTATGACCGGGTGATAGTTTCCGTGGAGAAGGCCCTGCGAATGCGGGCCCTTGAGGAGGAGAACATCCGGCTTAGGGCTCGTCTTCGTGAACCCAAGCTTACCGGGGAATCGCCGGCTATCAGAGAGGTGCGAGAACTCATCGCTCGGGTAGCTCCCACGGAGGCCACCGTGCTCATTCAGGGGGAAAGCGGAGTGGGTAAGGAGGTAGCTGCCCGCATGATTCATTATCTTTCCAACCGTTCCCGGGGGCCCTTTGTGGAGGTGAACTGCGCGGCTATCCCGGAAAGCCTTATCGAGAGCGAGCTTTTCGGACACGAACGGGGAGCCTTTACCGGTGCGACCCAGGCTCGGCGGGGCAAGTTCGACCAGGCCCATCGGGGTACGCTCTTCCTGGACGAGGTGGGGGACATGAGTCCCTCGGCCCAGGCCAAGGTCCTTCGTGTGCTTCAGGAAAAGAGGTTCGAGCGGGTGGGGGGCGATCGACCCATAGAGGTAGATGTACGCATCATAGCGGCCACCAACAAGGATCTCAGGGCCGAGATCGAGGCCGGCCGTTTCCGGGAAGATCTTTACTTTCGTCTAAACGTAGTGCCCATCGTGATTCCGCCCCTGCGCGAACGGCCGGAGGATATCCCTCTCCTGGTAGAGGAATTCCTGGACGAGCTTTCTCAGCACAGCGGTCTCGGCCGGAAGACCATCTCACCCGAGGTCCTGGAGGTTCTCAAACGCTATCCCTGGCCCGGAAATGTGCGGGAACTCAAGAATCTCATCGAGCGTCTGGTAATCGTCTCTCCTGGGGAGGAGATCACTTTGAACGACCTGCCGAGGGAATTCCTGGAGTATGCCGAGAGGTCGGAAGCCTCGGCCGAGGTCCCGGAATGGCTGCGGGTCTCGGACTTCAAGACCGCCCGGGAGCTCTTCGAACGGGAGTTCCTGCGCCGCAAGCTTGAAGAATTTGAGGGTAATATCTCCCGCATGGCCCAGGCCATAGGGCTGCGTCGGAGTTATCTGCATCGCAAGCTTAAGGCTCTGGGGCTCTCGAGGTAACAGCGTGACGACCTTCGCCAGGATCCTTTCTGAAAAAGACTTCGTGGTGACCTTTGAACTGGTGCCGGGCCGAAGCACCCGCACCCGGCACTATCGGGAGATCGTGCGTTTTGCGGAGTCCGTGGCCGAAGACGGTCTTTTCGACGCCCTCTCCATCACAGACAATGCCGGAGGGCATCCGGCGTTGGCTCCGGAGGCCCTGGGACGGGAACTTCGGATGATGGGGCATGAACCCATCATCCATTTCTCTTGCAAGGACAAGAACCGCAACCAAATCGAGAGCGATCTTCTGGCCCTCGACCGGGAGAAGCTCCACACTCTCCTCATCCTCACCGGGGATTATCCCCGCTACGGCTACCGGGGACGGGCCAAACCGGTCTTTGACTTGGACTCGGTCTCGCTTCTGCGCCTGGTCTCTGAGATGCGAGAGGGCTTCCGCCTGCCCCCGGAGGTCCCAGGAGGGGGGCTCACCCTGCCTCCGGTGCCCTTTTTCCCCGGGTGCGTGGTTAATCCTTTCAAGTGGAGCGAGGCCGAGACCGTACTTCAGTACTTCAAGCTCCTCCGGAAACTCTGGGCCGGGGCCAGCTTCGTGATCACCCAAGTGGGGTTTTCGGCCCGCAAGTTTCAAGAGCTTTTGCTTTTCCTGCAGGAGGAGGGTTATGGCCACCTTCCGGTGCTGGCCGGGATTTTGGTCATGGACCTTCGCCTAGCCCGGATCCTCCACCGCGGCGCGGTCCCCGGAATCACGGTCACGGAAAGGTTGCTCAAAACTGTGGAACGAGAGGCCGGGGCCCCGGATGGAGGCCGGGAGGCGGCCCTGCGCCGGGCGGCCAAACTCATGGCCGTCTGTCGTGGTCTAGGTTTTCGCGGAGTGCACATCTGTGGGGCTCCTCTGGATCCGGTAGCCGCCCGGGAACTCCTCAAGATGGCCCGGGAGTTTTTTCCCCGCTGGCAAGAGTTCCTGCCGGAGTTTGCGGAGCATCCAGAGGAAACCTTCTTCCTCTATGAGGAGGACCCCGAAACCGGTCTCAACCGTCCGGAAAGAAGGCCCTTTTCTCCGGGGAAGGCCCGGGGAGTGCTTTACCATTTTTCCCGTTTCACCCACCGGTGGTTTTTCTCCCGTAAAAGCCGACTCTTCCCTTATCTCCGGCTCCTGGCCGAGCGCATGGCCCGTAGCGCCCTTGAGGAACACTTCACCCGCCTGGAGTACTGGCTGAAAAAGGTGCTCTTTGACTGTCAGGAATGTGGGGATTGTGTTCTGGCTGAAATGGCCTTTCTCTGCCCCCAGAGTCAGTGTGCGAAGTATCTTTTGAACGGTCCCTGCGGGGGGAGCCGGGAAGGCTGGTGCGAAGTCTATCCTGGGAAGCGCCGTTGCGTTTATGTGCGGATCTACGAAAGACTCTCGCCCGAGGAACGGCGCCAAAAACTTCTCCAACTGGAATTGCCCCCCCGCAACTGGGCCCTCTTCCGCACCTCCTCCTGGCTAAACTTCTACCTGGGAAAGCTGGAGAGAAAGTCTACTGCCCCACGGGAAGGGTAAGGAGCGGCGAGAGGACCTTGCCTTTCGAGGCCTCAAGGGCAAAGAGTTGCTGCAAGAGGATAAAGGTGGCCTTGGTATCTCGATCGGTATCTGGGATGTAAAACCAGTGTTCCCGGTATCTTACGGCCAGGACCGCTTCTGAAGGCCAGGTGGTGCTCGTGCGGACCTGGAAGAGGTCTCCCAGAAGTTCTTTCCAGTTGAAGGGTGTCCCGTCGGGTAGCCGGGTAATGGTTACCCGGCCGTTCTCAAGATCTTCTTTTGGAACTTCCACCCCATGGGAAAGGTAGAAAAGCACCCCGATGAGGGATCGGGTCTCTACTCGGATACGGTTTGGTCCCTCTTCGGCCTCGGGCCCCAGGAGGCGATAGTAAGGGGCCTCGGCCAGCCCCAGTAATCTCCGAATCTCTTCGGTTTCGGGGAGGTTCTGCGCTTCGGGGGAGATCTTCATCACGGGCAGGGCCCGGCCTTCTTCTTCCAGGAACATAAAACGGAGATACCCCCGGCGACGAAGGATCTCAAGCGCCCGGCTCACTCGAAGGAACTTCCGGAATTCCGGGGCCTCGGAGGGGGTAGGTCCGGAGGCCGTGGGCGCATTCTCGACTTCGTTCAGGGCCTGTACGCAGAGCCGCAGCACCCGGTCCGCTCGCCAGCCGGAATTCAGAAGCAGAATCAGGTGTTCGATAGGAATGGGAGAGAGGAGACGCTTGGCAAATTCCTCCCCCTGCAGGGGCACAAAGGTAAAGGTGGGCTTGACCGCGTACGAGAACCCCAGGTTGAGACTGTAAGAATCGGGGTAGACCTCGTTGATCTTGACCCCTCCCGAAAGATCGCTCGAAAAACCGTACTGGGTGGAAATGCTGGTGACCTCTAGAAAGACCGGGGGTTCCCCATAGCGCAGACGCACGAGATTGAGGATCATCTGTTCGGAGAGGGCGTGCTGGAGGGCCCGGTTGAATCCGAGGGAAGATTGTCGAAGGGTCGGACTGGGTCTGAGCCCACAGGCCGTAAGCCCTCCCAGCATGAGAATCAAGCCCAGCCTAAGAAATACTCGCCACCAACTTTTCCAGGCGGAAACAAACTTCCTGCCAATCACTTTGCCCCTCCTCGATGCGATCCATGAGTTCTTCCAGTTTCCGGGTGAATTCTTCGGAGACATAGTGAGGAAAATCTCTCATCAGGATCTCGTAGACCTCTTTTCCCAGATGGGTGGGCACCAGGCGCCCTCCTTTGACGGACTTTACGTACCCCCGGGTCAAAAGGGTGCTTACAATCTCGGCATAGGTCGAAGGCCGTCCAAGCCCCCGACTTTTCATCTCCTGGATCAGGGTGCCTTCGGTAAAGAGCGGCCTGGCGGGCACAGTCCTCAACCGGGGTTCCTCCGGTTTTCCCCCGGGATGGAAGATCTCGGGAGGGTCCCAGAGACGATCATGTCCCGGAAGAAGGATCTCTACCGGAGCCTGATCTTCCCATTCGAAATCTTCAATGGTGAACCGGATCCGGGCCACTTTGACACGGGGGGTTCGGCACTGACTGGCCATGAAACGCCGAAAGATGAGATCGTAGAGCCGCAGGCATTCCCTCTCGGACTCGAGAGAGATAAGTCCGTGGGCCACCCTGGAGCGTAGCTCCCGCACATCCCAGGGGCGGGTGGGGCGGATGGCCTCGTGAGCTCCTCCTTCGCCCCAGGCTCTGGGCCGGAAATAGTCCGGCCCTAAGGTCTTTTCCAGATAAGGGCGGGCCACCTGGAAACGTCCGACCTCGGAAACCCGGGTGGAGTCCGTCCGGTGGTAAGTAATGAGACCGCTTTCGAAAAGGTGCTGAAGAAGGCTCATGGTGGTGCGGCTCGATAAACCCAGCCGGGCGTGGGCCTCTTCGAGTACGGTATCCGTGGTGAAGGGGGGAGGAGCCGGGAATTCCTCTTCGGTTTGTTCGAGGATTTTCCAGCTTAGGTAGGGGAGTTTCTTTAAAAGGGCCCGGGCCCGACGGCCATCTTCCAGCTCCAGGGTGAAACGCCGCCCCCCTAGACGAAAGCTCAGGCGATACTTCTTGCGGCTGGCCTCGCGAGCCCTCTGGATGACCCATCCCAGGACCGGGGTCTGCACCCTTCCGGCCGAGAGTCCCCGGCGAGAGAAGACCTTCCAGAGATAACGCGAGAGGGCAAAACCAACCCAGCGGTCGGCCACCCTTCGGGCCAGTTGAGCCCTTACCCTAGGTAGATTGAAGTCCCGGGGGTGGGCTAAGGCCTCCCTCAGGGCCCTGGGGGTGACCTCGTGGAACTCCAGCCGCCGGATGTTGGACTGATAGGGGCGGAGGGTGATCAGGAGATCGTAGGCTATCTTTTCGCCCTCGGCGTCCGGATCCGAACCGATAAAGACCTCGTCCGCGGAGAAGGCCACCCGAGCCAGGGCCGAAAGGATCTCCCCCTTGTCCCGGACTTCTCCTCCCGGACACCTCTCCCGCACCTCCTCCGGGTCCACCAGCTCCTCTCCGGTTGGCAGACAGCGCTTGATGGTGTCGAAGACGGGGAGATATCGGCCATCTTCAGCCAGGATCCCGAAAATCCCCCTCCGGCGGGAGAGGTTGAAGACGTGCCCCAGAGAGGCGGTGACCATGAGGAGGCGGTCTTCGGTGGGGATTTCATAAATAGTAATCCGCCCCAGGCGGCGCTGGGAGGGTCGGCCCCAAAAAGAGGCTATGGTCCGGGCCTTGTGCGGGCTTTCCACCACCAGAAGAGTGCTTCGTATCTCCGGAGCCCGTCCTTCGATGAGCCCCTGACGAGCTTCGGTAAGCCGGCGGGAGGTTTCTTCCAGATCGAGGTCTTCAAGGGGCTTGAACTCTGGGGGCTCTCCTAGGAAAAAGCGCAGACGGTGTTTAAGGCTGGCCAGAGCCCGGGGACTTTCGGAAAGGATTACTGCCAGGCCCGGAAGCACACCCCGCACCGAAAGTCGCGACACCCGTCCCGAAGCCTGGAGATAGGCCGCGGCTTCCCCTACCACCACGAAAAACTCGCCCCCTCGTTCTTCCAGGAAGACTTCTTCGGAACGAGCCAGTTTCTCCCGAAAGGTCGGGTCAGAGAGCCGGACCTCAAGGAACTCCTTGATCTCGCGCAACCGACTTTCTATCCGGGGATAGCGGGGAAGATCCTCCGGGCGCAAGGTGAGATAAGAGCGGAGGTAACGCAAATAGGAGAGAGCGCTGAGTTCTTCTTCGCCCTCGAGAACCGGGAGGAGGGCCGAAAGCAGGCTATAAAGGCTTTGAGGAGAGAACTCCAGGCTCAAGGGGAAGACGTGTTTCGGAACCCCAACGAAGATGGCATAACGCAGGACTTCGGGCAGATCCAGCCCCCGTACCAAAGGGTTCCCGAGGTGGGCTAGCCCCACCGCTACCTCTAATTCCCCGCTTCTCAAGCCCTCCATGAGCCTTTCAGGGGAGACCTCCAGGTAGGAAACCGCCCTGAGGCCGCTTTCTCGCAGAAACTCCGTGACTCGGGGGACCTCGGCCTTCCCGAAATCCTCCGAAAGAAAGACCAGCCCCCCTGGTCCTAGCCTGGCACAGAGGGTCGCGGTCTCTGAAAGGAGACGCTCCCGTGGAACATCTTTGTAGGTGTCGAGGACGTTTCTCAGGGTGGAGACCGCCCTCTGGATGTCGAACCCCAGGAGCTGTTGAAAAAGGGCGACCCGGGTGGACCGGGGTTTGAGGGTGGCCGAGGATATGATTAACCTGGCCCTCCCGGGCTTTTCCCGGATGGCGTTCAGGGCCTCGTAATCCTTTTCGGTTTTGCGAGGCTTGAGGGCCAGGGCAATTTCCTCTTCGGTGAATCCCAGGATCCGGAAAAGGGTTTCCACATGTCTGGAACGTTTGAGAAAGGCGTCCACGTCGTCCACAAAGACTAAGGAAAATCGGGCCTGAACCAGAGCTTCCGCGTGCTGATACATGAAGGCCGAAGTGGCTACCAGGACCTCGTAATCTCCGGAAATGAAGGCTTCTTTTTCGGCCTTGCGTCCTCGATAAGCCAGAATTTTCCGGGAAAGTCCGGTTTTTTCAGAAAGTGTCTGTAGCCTTTCGGCCACCTGATCGCAGAGAAGACGCGTGGGGACCAAAACCAGGGTTTTACCCGGAGTAAGTAACAGGGTCAGGAGCCCGAAGGTGGTCTTCCCTGAGCCCGTAGGGGCCACGATGGCAAAGGATTCCCCCATAAAGACCCTTTTGGCCCAGGTCTCCTGGAGACTCGAGGGAGGTTGCCCTACCGCTTTCTCGAAAAGTTCCCTGAAGCGGGAGAGTTCGGCGGAGGCTTCGCAGAAAGGTTTGAGCCTCTGGAGGTTTTTCTGCTGCTGAAGGGCCAGACAGGGCTCCCCGGCCTCTGGAAGGCATCGCTCGCATGGCAGACCCAGGATGAGGCGCTCGTCCTCGATCTCTCCGCCGCAATTGGGGCACCCGTGGGCCACCTTGAAGAGCATTAGAGGCTCTCCGCCAGTTCGAGCCATCTTTCCGTGAACCTTTCCGCACAGAAGACCAGGGATTCGAGATCGAGATACTCCGTCGCCCGGAAGTCATAGAGGACTTTGGCCTCGGGAGAAAGTCCCTCTTCCGGATCGCCGTGCCAGAAGTGGACCCTGAGCGGCATACGGGGAAGCACCCAGACCTCAAAGGCCAGATCGGCTTCGCCGGAAAATCTTCGGGTTCGAAAGGCCTCCAGGGCCGCAAGCAGGGGTCTGAAATTCTCCGAAAGGGCCCGGGCCATCTTCTCCTCAGCGTAGCGTCGGAGAGTGGCCACCTTGGAGACCGAATTAGGGAAGGTCTCCAGCCCCACAAACTCGCCGGAAAGGGGACGGTGGCCTCTAAAACGCACATAGTTGTAAAGCAGAATTTGATCCCTGGGATCGAGTTCGAGACCATCGGTGCGGCGGGCCGCTTCGGGAGTGAGTTCCACCAGTCCATCGAGGTAAGGGATGAGGAGACGTCCCTCTTTATACTCTATTCCCAGACCGGGAGCCAAGCTCTCGAAATCAAGATTTGCGACCTTTTGCTTTACCTCTTCGAGAATCCGCCAGGCCTGATCAAGTTCAGAGGAAGGGGCGATTTCCTCTTGAGCAGGGAGTTTTTGGGGCTCGAGATAGGGACAGGCCTGTGGGGACTTCTTGCCGGCTAATAAGGCTACCGCAAAAGCCAGGCAGGAGGGCTCGCCGCATTCTCCGCAGTTGGTCTTCGGCAGGAGCTTTACGATCTCCAGAGGGGTCAAGCCCATCGAGGCTCCATCATAGCATTTCCGGTTCGTTTTTGAAAGGGCCAAAAAGAGAGGGTATAATTAGTCTTAAACTTATTCTTGGAAATTCCGGGAAGGGGGTAGGGGAGATGTTCAATATTGGGGACATGGCGGTGTACCCCGCCCACGGTGTGGGGATCATTGAAGCTGTGGAGAACAAGGTCATCGGGGGGGAGGAGAAGACCTTCTATGTTATGCGCATCCTAGAAAGCAACATGACCGTTCTTGTCCCCAAGGACAATGCCGATAAAGTGGGCCTGCGAGGTCTCATTTCCAAAGAAGAGGCTTCCAGAGTTTATGAAATCCTCGGCAAAAAGGAGGTTTCCTTCAATCAGCAGACCTGGAATCGTCGCTACCGAGAATATATGGAAAAACTCAAGAGCGGTTCGATCTTCGAGGTGGCCGAGGTCTATCGCGATCTTCACCTGGTGAGTCTCCAGAAACCTCTTTCCTATGGCGAACGAAAGCTTTTCGATACCGCCCGATGTCTTCTGGTGAAGGAGCTTTCTCTGGCGGAAAATCTGAAAGAGGAAGAGGTGGAGAGAAAGATCAAAGAGGTTCTGGCATAGGGGTTTGGAAAGGAGAGAGGCGTTTGCGGCGTTATCTGATTCCGTTCCTTTTGGTAGTTACGGCCGCTATTCTTGGTTTTGGGGTTGTCAGATACTTTCCTCCCAAAGGAGCGGCCCCCCTTTCTCCCTGGATCGGTCTGGTGGGTGGGGCTGCGGTCGGCCTCCTGGTTTTGCTGGCGGAAAGGCTCATTCGGAAATTGCCTTTCCTGCAGATCGTGGGCGGGGCCATAGGGCTTTTCCTGGGTTTGGCTTTGGCCAGGCTTCTTTCATCTTTTTTCGCGGTTTTGGGGCAGGGGGTCTGGGCCGCCTTTGTTTACGCGATGCTGGCCTTGGCCCTGGGGTACCTGGGGCTGGTGGTGGGAGGGCGCCGTTTCCGGGAACTCCGTCTTCCAGAAGGGCTGGTTCACCCCATCTCCTATGTTTCCAAACGTTTTCCCAAAAGGGAGTGCCCCAAAGTGGTGGACACCAGTGCCATTATCGATGGGCGTCTGGCCGATATCTGTGAGACCGGTTGGCTGGAAGGCCCTCTTATTATCCCAAATTTTGTCCTGAGGGAACTTCAGTACGTAGCCGATAGTCGGGAACATGCCCGTCGGGAGAGGGGCCGACGGGGCTTGGATGCCCTGAATCGTATCCGAGAGTCCGGGAGGGTCGAGGTCCGTTTTGTGGATCACGATTACCCACGCATCCGGGACATCGATGCCAAGCTGGTAAGACTCTGTCGAGAGCTGGGAGCCAAGTTGATTACCACAGACTACAACCTTAACAAGGTGGCCCGGCTCAAGGGGGTGGAGGTCCTCAACGTCAACGAGCTGGCTCTGGCCCTGCGCCCGGTGGTCACGCCGGGGGAGGAACTACGGATCGAAATCATAAAAGAAGGCAAGGAGCGGGATCAGGGGGTAGGGTATCTTCCGGATGGCACCATGGTGGTGGTGGAGGGGGGCCGGCGTCTGATTGGAAAAGAGGTGGAGGTGGTGGTGACGAGTGTTCTCCAGACCCCGGCCGGTCGTATTGTTTTTGCTCAGCCCAAGGCCAGGGCCCAGGCCGCCTGAACCGTGCCTCGCATTCGTCTTCTTTCCGAGGAGGTTCATTCCCGGATCGCGGCCGGTGAGGTGGTAGAGCGTCCGGCTTCGGTGGTCAAGGAGTTGGTGGAAAACGCCCTTGATGCCGGTGCCTCCCGAATCGAAGTGGAGCTTGAAGAAGGTGGTCTGCAGGTCATTCGGGTTTCGGACGATGGCGAAGGCATGGATCCGGAAGACCTGCGAATTTGCTGGCATTCTCATGCCACCAGTAAGATCGCCAGTGCCGAGGATCTACTCCGTATTCACACCTTCGGTTTCCGGGGCGAAGCCCTTTACAGCATAGCCCAGGTTTCGAGGTTAACGATTGTCTCCAGACCCCGGGGTTCGGAGGAGGCCCATATCCTGCGGGTGGCTTTCGGAAGGGAAGAAGCTTTTCAACCCTTTGCCGGTCCGCCCGGAACCACCGTGACGGTGGAAGGTCTTTTCCAGGGTTTTCCGGCCCGCCGGGCCTTCCTCCGGGGGCCTAGGGCGGAGGCCGGTCGAGTGCTTGAAATCCTGAGGATGCTAGCCCTCGGACATCCGGAGGTCAGCTACCGTTTCCGCCAGGGGGGGCGGGAGACCTTCCGCTGGCCTGGAGGATCTCGTCGGAAACTTCTGGCGCAGATCCTCAGAGTCCCCGAGGAACAATGGCTTGAACGGACTTATGAGAATCGCTCCTATCGACTGGAACTGATCCTCACCCGTCCCGAGGCCGGATTCTCCACCACCCGATATCTTTTCCTGCTGGTGAATGATCGGGTGATCCGGGATCGGGCCCTGATGGCGGCACTTCTTGAGGGGCTCAGGGCCTATTTCCCCGGAGGACGTTTCCCCGCCGGAGTGGTGGCCCTCTATCTTCCTCCTCATTTGGTGGATGTGAACGTTCATCCGGCCAAGTGGGAAGTCCGTTTTCGTGAGGAAAGAGAGGTTTTTCGTTTCGTGAAAGGGGCGGCCGAAAAGTTCCTGGCCCGCACGGTTCCGAAACCTCCATCCCGGAGTTTGAAAGATCTACCCCTCGGTCCCCCCCCTAAAGCCCGCTCTGAGGGGGCCGGATTCTCCACAAAGTTTAAGGTGGAGGAGCCCCTTCCCGGGCTATTCCCCGGAGAGGTTTCGTCTGACAAGGAGTCTTTCCGGTGTCTGGGTTTTCTGAGGGGTACCTACGCGGTGTTTGAGACCCCGGAGGGCCTGCTTCTTCTTGATTTTCACGCGGCCCACGAGAGACTACTTTACGAAAAGTTTCGGAAGGAGATCAGCGAAAGCGAACGACTTCTCTTCCCGGCGGTCTTCGAGCTCTCGGAGAAGGCCCGGGAGCAATTTGAAAACCTGGGAGAGGAACTTGAGTCTGCCGGTTTCAGGGTCCGGGAGGCCGGTCCCAGGGAAATTCTAGTGGAGGGGGTGCCTTCCGGAGGGGGCCTGGCGGCCGCGGAGGAGCTCCGGGGCCTTCTTGAGGAGGGAGAAGCCTCCCCGGAGAACTTTCGGGAGAGACTGGCCGCACGGTTGGCCTGTCGCCTGGCCCGTAAGGCCGGGGAGGACCTGACGGTTGCGGAGGCCGAGGGTCTTCTTCGGGAAATCAGGGCCCGGGGCCTCGAACGCTGTCCCCACGGAAGACCTCTTTACTTATTGTTCTCCTGGCATGAACTCGAAAAACGGTTCGGTCGAAAACCTTAAGAAGGTGGTGGCGGTCGTGGGCCCCACCGGGGTGGGCAAGACCGCCCTCGGGATCGAGCTGGCCGAGCGTTTCTCCGGTGAAATCGTGAACTTTGATTCCGTACAGGTTTACCGTTATCTGGATCTGGGCACAGCCAAACCCACCCCGGAGGAACGGGCCCGGGTGCCTCATCATCTGATCGACATCCTGGAGCCGGACGAACCCTTTAACGCCGCGGCCTTCGTGGAGAGGGCCGACCGGGTGATCACGGAGATCACAGCCCGAGGCCATCTGCCCATCCTCGTTGGGGGGACTGGACTTTACCTCCGGGCCCTGCTCCACGGTCTTTTCCCGGTGGAGGTCCCGGAGGAGATCCGCCTCCGGCTTCGGGATAGGCTGATCCGGGAAGGGCTGGCCAGCCTTTACGAGGAACTCCGCCAGCGGGACCCCGAAGCCGCTCGCCGGATCCATCCGCACGACCGGGTAAGGGTCCTCCGGGCGCTTGAGGTTTGCCTGGCCACCGGTCGGACCTTTTCGGAACTGGCCCGGGCGCACGCCTTCCGCGAACGCCGTTACCAGGCCCTCAAGATCGGGCTTAACATCCCCCGCGAGGAACTCTATCGCCGGCTGGACGAACGGGTGGATCGCATGCTAGCCCAGGGTCTTCTGGAGGAGGTCAAAAGCCTTCTTGAAAGGGGCTTTTCTCCGGAGCTTAAGCCCCTTCAGGCCATCGGTTACCGTCACATGATCGCCTATCTCACCGGCCAACTTTCCTTTCCGGAGGCCGTGCGCCTCATGAAACGGGACACCCGCCGCTACGCTAAGCGTCAGCTCACCTGGTTCCGGGCTGACCCGGAGGTGAAGTGGTTCCACCCTGCCGACCGCGAGGCCATCTTCCGCGAGGTGGAGCGTTTCCTAGCGGTTTGATCGGGGGCTTTCCGTTTGGGGTGAGAAAATGGCTGAAGGATTTTTGAAAGAAAATATTTTCAGATAATGCGAAATTTTTGGTTATGATTTGGAAGGTTTTCAATAGGCGTTATATTTAGGCCAAACTCAGGGTGAGGTGTAGAGCATGAAAGAGAGATTGTTTTCACCTTCCCCCAAAAAGATCGCGGACAAAAGTCGCAGCCCGGAAGAGACCATCGCGGAAGTAGAGGAGACCCTGAGGCGCAGCGGGCTACAGGTTTTCCGGGAACTCCGTCGGATTGATAAGGGGCGCCTGGGGATTCCGGTTTACATCAGTATTTACGATCTTGAGGGGCAGCTCGTCACCGGCAACTACAAGCAGATGGGCAAGGGTGCCACGGACGCCCTCTCCCGGGCCAGTGCCCTGATGGAACTGGTGGAACGGTTTTCCCTCTTTCATTTTGTCAAGAACCGGGCGCGGGTCGAAGTGGCCACTCTTTCCGAACTCGGGGAGTCGACCCTTCCCGTGGAGGAACTCCTCGATTCCGTAGAGGACCCGGAGGAAGACGTCCGGGCCCTCGAGCTTGCTCGGCGGGTGCTACCGGAGATTCCTTTTCATGTGGTCCCAGCCTTGGACGTGGCCGAGCGCCGGACCGTGAAGCTGCCCTTCTATTGGTTCTGGATCCTTTACGAGTACAACGGCTCGGCCGCCGGAAACACCTATCCTGAGGCCGCGGTCCAGGCTACCTGTGAGCTTATCGAGCGTCATGTCTCGGCTCTCTCCCATCGTCTGGCCTCTCCCATGCCCGAGATTCGGCGGGCCTCCATCACCGGGGAGGGTGATCGCCTTTGCCGGTGTTTCGAGAGGCTCGGAATCAGACTCTGGATCCGGGACATGACCTACGGAATGCCGGCTCCTACGGTGGCGGCCATGGCCCTTGACCCCGCCACCTTCCCTCATCGCAGTGAGATCGTTTACGCCTCCGGGACGGGCACGAGCCCGGAAAGGGCCCTCATCCGCACCCTCACGGAGATCGCCCAGCTGGCCGGGGACTTCGACACCGAAGGGCGCTATCTGGAAAGCGCTCTCCCCAAGTTTGCAGACCTCTCCGAGGCCAGCTACGTGACCGAGAAGGCCGGGGAGGTCGACCTTTCGGATCTTCCGGATATTTCGGCTCCGGATCACGTGGTGGAGCTGGAACGGCTGGCCCAAGGGCTCCTTGAAAGGGGATACCGGCTTTTCATGATAGACATCGCCCATCCCCGCCTGGGACTCCCCGCGGTCTACGCCGTGATCCCCGGAGCCCTTTTCCGGGAAAGGACCAGGATTTCACCCCTTTATCACCTGGCCCGCACGGTGGCCCTATATCTTCCCCGGGAGGAGGCCCTGGAAATCCTCCGGGGTCTGCTTGAGGAAGCCCCGGACAAATACTATCTCTGGGGCTATTACGGGAAACTGCTTTCCGAGGCCGGGAACTTCGAGGAAGCTTTGCGGGCGCTGAAGAAGGCCCTCGAGTGTTCTCCCGAGCCCGCGGATCGGCCGGCTATCCAGGCCCATCTGGCCGAGGTTTACCTCCGTCTTGAACGTTACGCCGAAGCCCGTAAGGCCGCCGAAGAAGGCCTGGCCTTGGTGGAGATGCCTGAGCTTTGGAATCTTCTGGGACGCGCCTGTTTTCGTCTGAAGGATTACCCCGAAGCCCTGGCCGCCTTCCTGCGGGCGGTAGAACTCGAACCCTCTTCGGCCGTGGATTATGCCAATGCCGGCCAGTGTCTAAAGGAGATGGGTGTGCTGCCGGAGGCTCGTCGGTTCTTCGAGATGGCCCTTTCGCTTGATCCTACTTTGAAGATGGCCCAAGAAGGGTTAAAGTGGTGTGAAAAGCAGCCTGGGGAGGAGTCCCATGTATAAAAGAGGTCTCATTTTACGTTTTCCGGCCGAGGTGGTGGATCAGCCCATTGTCTGGCGCCTGGTCAAAGATTTTGATCTTTCTTTCAATATCTTGAAGGCCACCATTCTTCCAGGCAAAGAGGGTATTATGGTCATGGAGCTTTCCGGCCATCCCAAGAAGGTCTCGCAGGGGCTTCAGTATCTGCGGGATCTGGGGGTAGAGGTTAAACCCATCGGGCAAGAGATCCACCGCAAGGACGAGGTCTGCATTCACTGCGGTTCCTGCACCGCGGTCTGCCCTACCGGGGCCCTTTCCGTCAACCGGGAGACTATGGAGGTGATTTTCGACCCCGATCGCTGCAGCGCCTGCGGGTTGTGCGTTACGGCCTGCGTGGTCCGGGCTATGGAGGTGCAGCTTGAACGCGAAGCCTTATGATCGCGGTGGCCATATCCGGGGGAGTGGATAGCGCCTTTGCGGCCTGGAAGCTCTCCCGGACCGAGGAGGTCTTTCTTCTTCATGCTCGTTTCGTCCCCGAAGACACGGATCTTGAAAGACCCCAGCGGATAGCTGAATTCCTGGGCCTTCCTCTTCGGGTGGTCGATCTCAGGGAGGCCTTTCGTAAAAAGGTCATAGATTACTTCCGAGAAGCTTACGCTCGGGGCCTTACGCCCAACCCCTGCGTGATCTGTAACCGGGAGCTCAAGTTCGGACTCCTCCTGCAGAAAGCCCTTGAGCTCGGGGCCGACAGGCTGGCCACGGGGCACTACGCCCGGGTGGTCTACGATCCCGGGCTCAAGCGATACCTCCTTTACAAAGGGCGCGATCCACGAAAGGATCAGAGCTACTTCCTGCACCAGCTCTCTCAGGAGGCCTTGGCCCGGGTACTTTTTCCTCTGGGGGAACTCCTCAAGGAGGAGGTCATCCGGGAGGCCGTGCGCTTGGGGCTCTTCAACCTCACGGCTCCCGAGAGCCAGGAGGTCTGTTTCATTCGGGGAGACTATCGAGATCTCTTCCGAGGGTTGAGCTTTCCTCCGGGGGAGATCGTAACCGTGGAGGGCCGGGTGGTGGGACGTCATCGGGGGCTTTACGCCTATACCGTGGGCCAGAGGAGGGGTCTGGGGCTGAGGCTGGGCCGGCCTTACTATGTGGTGAGGCTTGAGGCCAAGACCAACCGGGTGATCGTGGGCGAGAAGAAGGACCTTCTGCGGCGGGCTTGCCTGTTGGGGAATGTGAACTTCATCTATCCGCTCGATCCCGAAAAACCTTTCCGAGCCGAGGTGCGGATCCGTTACCGTCACCGGGAGGCCCCGGCCGAGATCAGGCCTTTGGGAGACGGTCGTTATCAGGTAATATGGGATAGACCCCAGAAGGCCGTAACCCCGGGGCAATTTGCGGTCTTCTACCGGGGGGATTTGGTCCTGGGTGGGGGAGAGATCCTTCCGGAGGAAGACGATGCCGCAGGTGAGATTCCTGCCGTTTGAAGTGGCCATAGAGGCCGAAGAGGGGGAGACTGTCCTCCATGCGGCCATGCGGGCCGGGGTGCACATCAACGCCTCCTGTGGAGGGGCGGGGGTCTGCAATAAATGCCGGGTCTTTGTGGAAGAAGGTCGCGTTCGAGGAGAAGCCCTTCCGGAGGGGGGCTACAAGGCCTGTACCCTGGTCCCCGAGACCGATCTGGTCGTGCGGGTGCCGGTGGAGAGCCATCTCGACCGCCGGGCCCTTCTCAGGGCCCCCAAGCGCCGGGCCACGGCCTGGCTGGCCGCCGGGGAGTTTAAGGCTGTAAGCCCCGAGCCGGCCTATCGGCGAATTTTCCTGGAGCTACCGCCGCCGGATCTGGCGGACAACCTTCCCGACCTTAGAAGACTCAAGAGGGCCCTTAAGGAGACCCTGGGAGTGGAGCCTGAGGCCGAATGGGAGCTTCTGCGCCGGCTACCCTATGTTTTGCGGGAAGGACAATTCCGGGTCACCGTGGGCCTTTACGAACATCCCGAAAGAACCATACCGGTGATAAGAGAGGTCTGGCCCGGAGACCACACCGGGCACGGGCTGGCCGTGGCCGTGGATCTGGGAACCACCACTCTCTGCGCGGAGCTTGTGGATCTGACCAGCGGTCAGGTCCTGGCCGAGACCTCGGACTACAATCCCCAGATAACCTACGGGGAAGATGTCATCAGCCGTATCGAGTTCGCCCGTCGGGAGGGGGGCCTGGCCCTTCTCTCCGAAAAGGTGAGGGACCGGGTGGCCCATCTCATTCGGGAACTGTGCGAGAAGTCCGGGGTATCTTCTGAGGAGATCGATCTGATTTCGCTGGCCGGCAACACTGTGATGACACATCTTTTTCTGGAACTTGAGCCACGATTCCTCCGCGAGAGTCCCTATGTGCCGGTGGCGGCCTTTTATCCTCCGGTGCCGGCCAGAGAGCTGGGGCTTCCCGCAGCCGAAGGGGCTATGGTGGAGTTCGCCCCTTCGGTGGCCAGTTACGTGGGCGGGGACATCGTGGCCGGGGTAGTGGCCACGGGCTTTTTCGAGGAAGACCCCCTCACGCTTTTTATCGACATCGGGACCAACGGTGAGATCGTAGTGGGGAACCGGGATTTTTTGGCCTGCGCAGCCTGTTCCGCGGGGCCGGCCTTTGAAGGTGGCGGGATCAAGCACGGTATGAGGGCCACCTCCGGGGCTATTGAGGCCGTACATATCGATCCCGGAAGTCTCGAACCCATGATCCTCACCATCGGTGGCCGTAAACCCAAAGGGATCTGCGGTTCGGGAATCATAGCCCTCCTGGCCAACCTCTTCCTCACGGGTCTCATTGATCGTTCTGGGAAGTATCGGAGGGACCTCGATCATCCCAGGTTGCGGGAAGGGCGCGACGGCTGGGAATATGTTCTGGTCTGGGGGCAGGACTCCGCCACCGGGGAGGACATCGTTTTTACGGAGGCTGACATAGACAACCTTATTCGGGCCAAGGGTGCCATGTTTGCCGGCTACCAGACCCTCCTTGAATCGGTGGGGCTCTCGGTGGAGGCCGTGGAACGGGTGATCCTGGCAGGCAACTTTGGAAGTTATCTCGATCTGGAGCAGGCCATCAC
>WFPH01000126.1 GCA_015487645.1 Thermosulfurimonas sp.
CCCTATAGGGAACCGTCTCCTCCGGATATTCGTTTATATTTGCGGTGACGAGGTGATTTTTCACGATGTCGTTCAGGAAATCAAACCAGAAAAGGGACATCCGGGTGAGGATACGGCCCTTGTCCGGGATGGGGGTGGGGAGCACCACATCAAAGGCCGAGATGCGGTCCGTGGCCACGATGAGGAGTTTGTCTCCCAGATCGTAAATATCCCTTACCTTGCCCCGGGAAAGGAGCTTGAGATCCGAAAAATCCGTTTTAAAAAGGGCGGTTGTTGACATATTAAGCCGCCGCCCGGGCCAGTTTGCGGGTGCGCTTCTTGAAACGGGAAGCCAGTTTACGATATCGCTCGTAACGCTCCCAGTCCTTTTCGGCCTTGGCCTTTTCCGCGAGCTCTTTGAACTTCTTGATCTTGGCCTTGAGTTCCCGCATGGAGCCACCCACCCGTCGGGGGGCCTCCTCAATGCCATAGACCTTTTTGAGGGCTGAGATGAGCTCCTCTTTGTTCATCCCGTGGACGCCAGAGATCTCCGGGATCTGAAGGGCCAGCTCCCGGAGCTCCTTGATGGTCATCTTCTCCAGCTTCTTGGGCAGAGGGGGAAGACCGCCTTCCTCTCCAGCCTGATCTCCTTGGGCCTCCTGGGCTTCTTGGAGCTCCTCCTTGACCTCCTCGGCCATCTCTTTCCCTCCCGCAGAAGTTTTAACCGAAACATAAACGAATTGTAGGGATCCTTCAAGCCGTGTTTCAAAAATAGGATCAGATCCCATTTTTGGATAAATAGGCATTGCCGGGTAAAATGAGGGCGTGCTTCCTTGGGGTGTGCTCGAAGAGGAAGACTGGCGAATATTGAAGGATCTCTATGCGCTGGCTCCGGATTGTGCTAAGTTTCTCTCTCGTCGCCTCCGCATGGATCTCGGAGAAACCATGAAAAGGCTCCGGAGGTTGGAATCCTTGGGGTTCCTTGAGCGGGTGAAAGGGCGTTTTCTCAAGAAGAAAGGCTTGCGTCGTCCCAAGCACATGAACCATACCTATTACGAGCTCTCGCGGGAGGCACGGCTTCACCTGAGGGCTCTACTTTTTGCCGAGGAGGTTAAGAACGCATGATGGAAGAGGTTTCTTTCTCTAGTCCGGAACTCATGGAGGGCGAGAGTATCGAGGTCCCCGAGGTGCTCCCCCTCATGGCCATAAGAGACATCGTGCTTTTCCCGGGCATGGTCATTCCCCTTTTCGTGGGTCGGGAAAAGAGCCTTGAGGCCGTTTCCGAGGCTCTTTCCGGAGAAAAGCTTCTCGCTTTGGTCACCCAGAAGGATCCCATGGAGGAAGATCCCACGCCGGAGAGACTCTTTCGGGTAGGAGTGGTGGGTCTCATCATACGGACCTTCAAGTTGCCCGAAGAACGCCTCAAGGTCCTGGTTCAGGTGCTGGCCAGGGTGGAGGTGGAGGAATTCCTCCAGACTGAGCCTTACTTCAGGGTTCGCATCACTCCGATCCGGGAGAAGGAGCCCAAGACCCTTTCGGTGGAAGCCGAGGCCCTCATGCGCTCGGTGCGGGAGACCGCGGAGAAGGTTCTGGCCCTGCGGGGGCTCCTGAATCCGGACCTTTCCGCTCTTTTGGCTTCCGTGGAGGAGCCCGGACGGCTCTCCGATCTCATTGCCGCCCATGTGCGTTTCAAGATCTCCGAAGGCCAGGATCTCCTTGAGACCTATGAAGGCCTCGAACGACTCAAGAAGATCTACCGCTACCTCCAGCGCGAGTTCGAAATCGCCAGTCTCCAGGCCAAGATACAGACCGAGGCCCAGGAAGAGATGGCCCGCTCCCAGCGGGAATACTTCCTGAGGGAGCAGCTCCGGGCCATAAAGCGAGAGCTCGGCGAGACCGACGAGCTTGAGGCCGAGATCGAGGAGCTGCGGGAGAAGATCAAGAAGGCCCGCATGCCCAAAGAGGTAGAGAAGGAGGCCCTGAAGCAGCTCTCTCGTCTGGAGATGATGCATCCCGACACCGCTGAGGCCACCGTCATCCGCACCTACCTTGACTGGCTTATTGAGCTTCCCTGGCGGAAAAGCACCCGGGATCGCCTGGACCTCAAAGAGGCCAAGAAGATCCTGGATGAAGATCATTATAATCTCGAAAAGATCAAAGAGAGATTGCTGGAATACCTGGCGGTCAAGAAACTCAACCCCAAGGCCAAAGGGCCCATCCTCTGTTTTGTGGGGCCTCCGGGAGTAGGAAAGACCAGTCTCGGGCGCTCCATCGCCCGGGCCTTAGGGCGGAAGTTCGTAAGGGTTTCCCTCGGAGGTGTGCGGGACGAGGCCGAGATCCGAGGGCACAGACGCACCTACGTGGGGGCCCTTCCTGGGCGCATCATCCAGGGCCTAAAGCAGGCCGGGGTGAACAACCCGGTTTTCATGATCGACGAGGTAGACAAGCTCTGCGCGGATTTTCAGGGAGACCCCTCCGCGGCCCTGCTCGAGGTGCTCGATCCGGAACAAAACAAGGAATTCGTGGACCATTATCTCGGGGTACCCTTTGATCTCTCCAGGGTCATGTTCATCGCCACGGCCAATATGACCGATCCTATCCCCCCGGCTCTCCTCGACCGGATGGAAGTGATCTACCTCTCGGGCTACACTCCGGAGGAAAAATTGGTCATTGCCAGGCGCTACCTTCTTCCGCGCCAGCTGAAGGAGCACGGTCTTCCAGAGGAGGTCCTTCGCCTTTCTGACCGGACCATTTTCAAGGTGATCTCGGAGTATACCTCCGAGGCCGGGGTGCGGGAGCTTGAGCGCAAGCTTGCGGCCCTCTGCCGCAAGGTGGCCCGGAGGCTGGCCGAGGGTGAAAAGGGCCCCTTTCGCATAACTTCGGCCAATCTGGCCAAGTACCTGGGGCCTCCGGAATACGTGGAGGAGCTGTCTCAGGAGGAGGACGAAATCGGAGTGGCTACCGGACTGGCCTGGACCCCTTACGGCGGCGAGGTCCTCTACGTGGAGGTTACCCTCATGGAGGGCAAGGGCAACCTCATTCTCACCGGTCAACTCGGAGAGGTTATGAAAGAAAGCGCCCAGGCCGCGCTTTCCTATATCCGGGCCCGGGCCAGGGAGCTGGGCATCTCGGCCAAATTCTACGAGAAGTACGACTTACATATCCACATACCCTCCGGGGCCATCCCAAAAGACGGCCCGAGTGCCGGGGTAACCATGGCGGTGGCCATGATCTCAGCGCTCTCAAAGCGCCCGGTGAGAAAGGACGTGGCCATGACCGGGGAGATCACCCTCCGGGGCAAGGTTCTTCCTGTGGGAGGGATTAAAGAAAAATCCCTGGCCGCCCTACGCAAAGGCATCCGGAAGGTACTTATTCCGGAAAAGAACGTGAAGGATCTTGAAGACATTCCGCCAGAACTGCGGCGCAAGATCGAGTTCGTCCCCGTAAAACACCTGGACGAGGTGTTGGAGCTCAGTCTTCTCAAACGGCGGAGGGGACGGGCCCGAAAGAAGAGCTGATTACTCACCCTCCCGGGCCCTCCGGTTCACTCTAGTATCCGACAGAAATACCAACGAGATCTTGGCATAATTCGATTCCCCTCCCTCTGGGAGGAAGCCTCTTTCATCCCCCTCCCTCCGGGAGGGGCTAGGGGAGGGAGAAAGCCACGGATTTTTACCCCCCTCCGCGCCTCCCCCAAAGGGGGAGGAACTGAGTTCCCCTCCCTCCGGGAGGGGTTAGGGGAGGGACCAAATCGAACATACTTACTTTCCCAGTTTACGGGCTACCTCCTTGGCGAAGTAGGTGATGATGATGTCCGCCCCGGCACGGCGGATGGAAAGGAGGCTCTCCATCATGACCCGCTCCTCGTCGAGCCAGCCGAGCCTTCCCGCGGCCTTGATCATGGCATACTCTCCGCTCACCTGATAGGCCGCAACCGGGTGATTGAACTCCTCCCGCAGGGCCCGAATGATGTCAAGATAGGGCATGGCCGGTTTGACCATGATGATGTCTGCGCCCTCCTCGATGTCGAGGGCAGCTTCCCGCACGGCCTCGCGGGCGTTGGCCGGGTCCATCTGGTAGCTGCGCCGGTCGCCAAACTGCGGGGCCGAGTCTGCGGCCTCTCGGAAAGGCCCATAGAAGCTCGAGCAGTATTTTACGGCGTAAGAAAGGATGGCCACGTTCTGAAAACCGGCCTCGTCCAGGGCCTCGCGGATGCGGGCCACCCGTCCATCCATCATGTCCGAGGGGGCTACGATGTCGGCCCCGGCCCGGGCGTGGGAGACCGCCGTGCGGGCGAGCTGCTCGAGGGTGGCGTCGTTGTCCACCTCACCGTCCCGGATGATTCCGCAGTGGCCATGGCTGGTGTACTCACATAGGCAGACATCCGTAATCACGATGAGCTCCGGGACTTCCTTCTTGATGGCCTGGATGGCCTGTTGAACTATACCTTTTTTGGCGTAGGCCTCGGAGCCGATTTCGTCCTTTTTTTCCGGAATGCCGAAGAGGATCACCGCCGGGATTCCTAGTTCGTAAACTTCCCGGGCTTCGCGCACGGCCTCGTCCACCGAAAGCCGATAGACCCCGGGCATGGAGGAGACTTCTTCACGGAACTTTTTCCCGGGACAAACGAAGAGAGGATAAATCAGGTGCTTTACGGAAAGTTCAGTCTCCCTCACCATGGCCCGCAGGGCCTCGGTGCGCCTGAGACGACGGGGACGGTATTCTGGAAAAAACATAGTGGCCCTCCTTATTAATTATCGAGATCTCTGAATAACATTCCCCTCCCTCCGGGAGGGGAAAGCAGGAGGGAAAAGTCTCATTTGGACTTCCCCCTCCTGCTTTCCCCCTCTGGGGGGAAGTTTTTCTGTTTCGATTGATAAATTATAACAGATTACTATTAACATGCTTTAAGATAGAAGGAAAAGAGGGGAAAATGGGTTTCGCCCTCAAGCTTTACGAGGCTTTTGAGGATTTGGGGAAGGACAAGGCCGCGATTGCGGAGTACGTGGAAAGCCGCAGGGCCGCCACTTCCGAGGAACTCAAGGAAACCGAGCTTAAACTCCGGGCCCAGATCGAGGAGACGCGGAAGGAGCTCAGGGAGGCCGAGCTAAGGCTTCAGGGAGAGATAGAGACCGTGAGGCTTGAACTTCGGAAGGAGATCGAGGGGCTACGGGTAGAGGTGGCCAGAGTAAAGGCGGATTTGGTGAAGTGGATGTTCCTTTTCTGGATCGGTCAGATCTTGGCCCTGGTGGGGATCCTGAAATGGATGTTTTGACTTACAGGCCTAGGCTTGACCTCCTCCTTGAGAAGATGATCTCATTTTTAAAAGAGACCTCTGAATAACATTCCCCTCCCTCCGGGAGGGGATAGGGGAGGGGA
>WFPH01000127.1 GCA_015487645.1 Thermosulfurimonas sp.
GGAATAGGTGGGGAAAACTGGTCTTCCTTGAAAAGGCGCTTTCCCGAAACCCTTGAAAATCAAGGTGCCGGGGCCCGGAATCGAACCAGGGACACGCGGATTTTCAGTCCGTTAACCGGGATTTCCCGGAAATTCCCGGCCTTTCCCGAAACCTTGACAAATCAAGGATTTCAGAGATACCATATTCCCGGAACTTCCCCAAAATTCCCCTCTCAGGTGGGGAATAGGTGGGGAAAAATTGAGACTCCCAAAACCAGCGGATTGAGAGCGGATCCAAAATCCCGGCAAGGAGGCCAAGGTGGGGAAAAAGGCAAAGAAGTATGAAACCTTCAAAAAATACCCCGGTGTTAGGGCCTATGTGAGCGCAAGCCGAAAGACCCCAGACGGAAAGCCCGACAAGTGCTTTTACATCCGATACAAGACCCCTACCGGGAAGGTCGTTGAGGAGAAGATCGGGTGGGCCTCGGAGGGAATCTCTGCGGCCTATGCCGCACAGATCAGGGCCGAAAGACTGCGCTCCATCCGCTTGGGCGAGGAGGTCATCCCTATCCACAAAAGGCTCAAACAGCAATGGACCTTTGCGGAGTTTATGGAGGAGCGGTATTTACCCTGGGCACAAAGTGAGAAGGCTCTAAAGACCTGGAAAAGGGAAGAGCAGGTTTATCGGCTCTGGCTTAAGCCTCTCCTCGGTGAAAAACTCCTCAAGGAGATAAGCCCTTTTCTCCTTGAGAAGGTCAAAAAGGCTATGAAGGACGCAGGAAGAAGCGAAAGAAGCATAGAGATCGCCTTAGCCACGGTGAGAAGGGCCTTCAATAAGGCCAAAGACTGGGGCCTCTTTGAGGGGGAAAATCCGGTCTCTAAGGTGAAGATCCCCCGCAAGGATAACCGCCGCCTGCGCTTCCTCTCCCCTGAAGAGGCCCAGGCCCTCCTTGAAGAGGTCCGCAGGAGAAGCCAGCAGACTTACGAGATGTGTCTCCTTGCCCTTCATTGCGGCCTGCGCTTCGGAGAGATCGCAAGCCTCACCTGGGGCGATATTGACCTTGCCCAGGGGATCATCTTCATCCGGGACCCGAAGAATAAGACCAGTCGGGTAGCCTACATGACCGATGAGGTGCGAAAGATGTTTGCAGGAAAGAAACCCGGGGCCCCGGAGGAGTATGTCTTCAAGGACCGGAGACACGGGGGAAAGGTAAAATGGCTTTCCAAGGCCTTCTGGGAGGCGATTAAGACTTTGAAACTTAACGAAGGCGTAGAGGACCCGAGGATGAGGGTCTGCTTCCATACGTTGCGGCACACTTTCGGCTCCTGGCTTGTGATGTCCGGGGTGCCGATCTACACGGTCAAGGAGCTGATGGGCCACAAGACCTTGGCGATGACCGAACGCTACGCCCACCTTGCCGCCGAAGCTAAGAGACAGGCCATAAGGGAGATTGAAAAGGTGGCCCGTAAAGTTTCAACCGGAAAAGTGGTATCCTTAACCGAAAGGCTTGGAGGTTAAACATGGCTACTTTGGAAATACGCCAGGAAGAAGATCGGGTAGTCATACCCCTTGAGCTTTGGAAGCGCATAAAAGAATCTTTGGGCCTTCCTGAAGATCTCCGTGAGGCCTCAAAGAGGCTATTAGAGCTTAAAGAGACCAGAAAGAAGCGAAGGGACTGGCGCAAGCTCAGAGGCTCCCTGCAAGGGATCGTTTCCACCAGGGATCTTGAAGAGGAGCACAAGCAGGAGATGGAACATGAGCGGGAGAAGTTTGGTCTTTGATAGCTGGGCGGTCATTGGCTGGCTTTGCAATGAGCCCGCTGCGTCCAGAGTTCAAGAGCTCCTTGAGAAGGCCGAAAAAGGGGAGGTTTCCATTTTTATGTCCCTGATAAATGCGGGCGAAGTCTTTTACATTACGGCCAAAAAGCACAGCCTTGCCAAAGCTCAGGAGGTTATCCAGACCCTTTTAGGTAGCCCTATTAACTTTCTCCTCCCCACCGAGGAGGAAATCTGGAGGGCTGCCGAGATCAAGGCCCGTTACCCTCTTTCTTATGCGGATGCTTTTGCGGTGGCTCTGAGTCTTCTCAGAGAGGCCACTTTGGTAACCGGAGACCCGGAGATCAAACATCTGGAGGGCAAGGAGCCTTTGAGTCTGTTTTGGTTAAGATGAGCGAGTCTAAGCAACCAAAATCCGGGCTCCCTAGGGTTGCGCGCCCCGAAAAGCGGGTGACCCTCGCCCGCCTGGGAGCCCGATCCCCCTTAAATGAGGGAGACCGCATGAGGGAGGTCTTTAATGCTCCAAAAAGAAAACTTCATTTTCCCGCTACCATGGATGCCAGATGGTAAGCGCCCGAAAGCTTTGCCAGGGTACTCTTCTTTGAATCTACCCAAAAAAGGGCGGATCCCTAGTAAAGCATTCAAACAAAGGTGGCGAGA
>WFPH01000128.1 GCA_015487645.1 Thermosulfurimonas sp.
GGCAAGGGCTTTCATGCCCAACCAACTAATTGGGAGTTGAGGGACAGAGGGACAGACTCCCCAAGAGGCTCTGTGGCCTATAAGACATGGAGTCCTTGTCCCTCTATAAACTTTATTCCGGGAATAGATATAACCTAATTCATTGCAGGAGGAGAAATGGATCGAATGAGCATCCTTTCGACCCGGGTGCTGAGGGATCGTGGGGTGCTCGAGGTGGAGGATAGGGGAGGGGATCTCGCTCTCGTCTGGCGCGGCGTGGATCCCCTGGGGAGGACGGACGAGGCCCGGGAGTTCGTGATCCCGGCCGGATATCTCGACCATCTTGCGGGGATGCTGATGGACCCCACGGCCACGGATGCGGCGGGCCGGGCGACACTCAACGAACCGGAGCTTCCGTTCGTGGTGGCGGTGAAATGGGAGGGCGAGCACCGGGTGTTTGAGGTTCGCGAAAGAGGGGAAAACTCACGCCCGTATTTCCGGGTCAGGCTTTCGCCGCTTGAGGCCAGACGCATAGCCAGGCTTTGTGAACGGTGTGCGTTTGCGGCCCATTTCGTGGCCGTACTCTCGAAAATACCCGCGGGAGGTAAGAGATGAGTTTCACCGCCCTGATGGTGAAGGCACTGGCCCTGGACGAGTCCAGGCCCGCGCTTGCGGAGCGGGTAGCGCTTTCGGAGGAACTCGCCATGCTTGCGGAGAGGGCGGTGGCAAGCATGGCCCGGGCCGCGCTCCTTATCACGGAGGAGATAGAGCCGGCCTACGGCAGGGAGGTGGCGGAGAGGGTTTTTGAGGTCCTAGGGTTTTCCTATGCGGAGGGAAGGAGGCTTTCCGGGCTTCTTGAGAGGATGGCTTCTCTTTCGGCGCGGGAGCGTGAGGCGGCGCTCAAAGCAACGGCCCGGGCGACGTTGAAACTTCTGGGACTTGAGGGGGTGGCCCATGGTGATCGGAGGTGAGGATCTGACCCTGAGGGTCATACACCGTCTGATCGAGGCCGGGTGTCCTGCGACCAGGGTGGCTGAGATTTTCGACATTTCGGAGGAGGTAATCTACTACCGCGGCACGCCGAAACGGGAGCTTTACAGCAGCGGCAGGATAGATTTTTCAGTGCTCGAGAGAGCCGAGGAGCTGATAAGAGAGGGGCATCCGGCGGATGTGGTGGCCTTCGCCGCAGGCATACCGCTCTCGCAACTTCTGGACTATCTGGGGCTCGGTGAGGAGGACCGGGAGTGAGCGCGGAGATTAGGGAGGATCTTCGGGAGTTCGTGGCCTGGCTCAGGATGCTGGTCGCCAGGCTTGAGGAAATCGAGGGCCGGGTCGGTCCGGGAGGAAAAGTGTATCTCACGCTTGAGGAGGCGGAAAAGCTCACCTCCATCCCGGCGGAGACTCTGAAAAAGAAGATCTACGCGCAGGAGCTTCCCGCCTACAAACCGGGAAAACAGCTTCTCGTAAGGTGGTCGGACCTAAGAGCCTTCATCGAGAGGCATCCGGTGAACCGGAACGCCTTCACCGAACCGGAGAGGACGCTAACCGGAGGGAGGACTTCACGGGGGAGGCCTCCCGTCAGGTGTTATCCGAAGTGATGCTTCTTCCTCATTTCCCCTCCCTCATATACGGCAGGGCGTCCTCGAAGATTGTGCGGTTTGCGGGATGGCTGTAGTGCAACAGCATGTCCACGGAGGAATGGCCGGTGCGTGCCATGGCCTCGACCGGTGAGGCTCCCGCAAGGATCTGGAGATGTGTGGCGTAGGTGTGTCTGGCGTCGTGGAAGCGGACGCCGGAAAGCCCGCACCTGCGGAATATCCTTGCGGCGGCGGTGCTGACGGAGTCCGGATGAAATGGAGGAAATATCCGTCCCCCGGGAGTTTCTCCCCTCTCTTCCAGCTTTTTTCTGAGTTTCAGGAGTTCCCGGTAGAGTTTTTCTCCCATTCCGACGAATCTTGGTTTTCCGGTTTTGGTCCGTTTTACGAAGATGAGTTTCCTATCCCAGTCTATCCATTCCCACTGAAGATTGAGTATCTCGGATCTCCTGAGTCCGCATCCGAAAGCGAAAAGAAATATAAGGTAGATCCAGCCGTAGAGGAGCCTGGAGTTCCGGGCCTCGGAGAGTACTCTTTCCACTTCCTGCGGGGAGAGCACTCTTGGCTGGAAGGGATTTCTGTTTCGCAGGGGTTTCACGTGGATGAAGGGATTGTAGGTAATGAAACCGGATGTGACGGCCATTTCGGTCAGTCTTCTGAGATCCTGCAGATGTTTGTTGATGGTTGTCACGGAGAGCCCTTTCTGTATGAGGGCATTTTTGAGGATCTCGGCATCGGATGGTTTGAGGAAGGACAGGGGAGTGGAGGGATTGAGTATGCGAAGAATGTTTCTTACCCGTGTGCTCCGGGCCTTATATTCCTTTTCCGAGAGGTGTTTGCTTGCGGAGAGATATGCGGTTGCCGCCTCCCGCAGGGTATATACGGGCATATCGTGTTCGAAACCGGAGAGCAGTGGGGCTATATCCTTTCCGGAGAGAAGTCCTGCGGCCTTCCACTGGAGGACGTCCTCGTAATTATATCGTCCGAATCTGGTCATTTCCTCGAGCATTTCGGCCCTGGCGAAAAGGGCTTTGGCCTCTCTGAGGGATCTAGCGAGACGGGAGCGTTCAACCTTTCTTCCGTCGGGGTAGGTGATCTTATATCGGACCCGGAAGCGCCCCTTGTAGGGATGGCGGGAGAGGGTGGCCATGGGCCGGACCTCCTTTTACCGTATTTTTACCGTGTAATAGCACGCAACGACCCGGAACGACGCACACGAATCCGGGAAAATAAGGGCGGGAATCTTTGTAGAATTGGGAATTTGAGGAGAAATCTGGTGCCCCCGGGAGGACTCGAACCCCCAACCAACGGCTTAGAAGGCCGCTGCTCTATCCGATTGAGCTACGGGGGCTACGTTCAACATATAATTTTAACAGATCCCTTTTTCAGGCAAGAGGCTTTTCTTCCTCAATGTTCTCGGAGATCTCCTGAACGGTGGGTATGACCTCCGGGGCCCGGATGAACTCCCGAATCTTCTCCACCTCTTGAGGAAGATCCGGATCTTTCTGGCAAACCGCACACTGCCGGATATGCCGATGGATAAACTCCATCATCCTGGCCGGGGCCAGGGCATCCTCCCGGACCTTGAGAAACCATTCTCGGGCCAGAGTCCTCAATCTTGTGCACTGCATAGTTCCACAACCCTCTCAAAAATTATAAGGTTTCTTGACGGAAGTGGAAGTAGCCTTTATATAAAGGAGCCGAAAACGAAAATCAAGGGGTGAGGCTAGGCTATGGCCAGACACAAGAAGATCGAGCGGAAGAGGGAGATCGAAAGGCGACGCCGGCGGCGGGCCAAACTGGCCAAACTGCGGGCCAAAGGGCTCTTCCCCCGGCCGGAAGGATATGATCCCCGGGTATACCCTTATGTGGCTTATGCTGTGGCCAAGGGTATCATGAGCCTTGAGGAGGCCCTTAAGCGCCTGGAGGCGGCCAAACTGCCCGAGGCCGAACGGGCTCAGTAACTCTATCCCCGGGCCTTCTCTATCAAAGTCAACATCTCCCGTACAGCCTCCGACATCCCCACCATGATGGCCCGGGCGATGATGGCATGTCCTATGCTGAACTCCTCAATTTCGGGGATGGCGGCCACCGGACCAATATTCTCGTAAGAGAGTCCGTGGCCGGCATGGACCTCAAAGCCCAGGTCCCGGGCCACGCGAGCCGCTTCCTCGAGGCGGGCTAATTCGCTTTCAAGCTCTTCAGAAGCGCCGGCTTCGGCGTAATGGCCCGTGTGGAGCTCTACTACATCCGCCCCGGTTTTGGCCGCCGACTTGAGCTGTGCCGGGTCAGGGTTGATGAAGATGCTCACTTTGGGGATGCCCCCTTCTTTTAACCGTTCTACCACCGTGCGCACCTTCTTGACCCGCCCCTTTACCGCCATACCTCCTTCGGTGGTGATCTCCATCCGCCGCTCCGGAACCAGAGTGACCTGATCCGGTTTGACCGAAAGGGCAAAGGCGATCATCTCCTCGGTGGGCGCCATCTCTAGGATGAGTTTAGTTTTCACAATTTCGCGAAGGAGCCGTACGTCCCGTTCCTGAATGTGACGGCGGTCGCCCCTGAGATGGACCACGATACCGTGAGCCCCTCCCAGTTCGGCCAGGACCGCCGCGTGTATCGGGTCCGGATAGTGTACCTTGCGGGCCTCCCTTACCGTGGCTACGTGATCTACATTCACCGCAAGCTTGGCCGGCATGTATTCCCTCCTTTTTACGAAGTTTACGATAGCTTTATGCCTCTTACCGAGTAATTTTTCAAGGAGTTCGGCTTCTTTTCGAGCCATGCGATAGGGGGCTTGAAGCCCTCGCTCGTGATCATACCCCAGAAGGTGTAATAGCCCGTGAACCGCAAGGGCCAAAAGATAAGCCTTCCGGGGCAGGCTATACTCCCGGGCCTCTCGCCGGGCCGTCTCAACGGAAATGAAGATTTCACCCAAGTAAGGCGTGCCCGGCGGGCGTTTCCCTTCCCAAAAAGAAAAAGCGATCACGTTGGTAGGATAAGGCCGTCCAAGGTATTGGTGGTTCAGGCGGGTGATGGCTCGGTCGTCTAGAAGATGGAGTTCAAAGATCTTATCCGGAAGTCCGAGGAGTTTCAGGGCTTCCTTGAGCTTTTCTTCCAGGAACTGTTTGCGGGTCATTTTTCAAAGACCTTGCGGGCGAAGATGAGATAGCCCGTGTGGGCCACCATCCGGTCTTCCGGACGGAGTCTTTCCGGGTTGACCTTGTAAAATCGCTGAAGTATCTCCTGCACCTCAAGTCCCACGAAAGGAAGTTCAGCCAGGGCGGAGAGTAGCCGAGAGACCTGATTCACCGTGGGAACCAGAGCTCCAAAGGGGGATCCACCCTTGAGGGCCCGCCAGGCCGCCGGAAGAAGCTCCCAGGGCTCCCGCACGTCGAGAAAGACCGCGTCCACCGAATCTTCCTCCTCAAAGCCTTCTACGGCCTCGCCTTTGAAAATTACCCTTTCCTCAAGGCCGGCCCGACGAAGATTCTCTCGGGCCAGTTCGCGGAAACGGTCCTCCCTCTCATACGTGATGACCCGGCCGTCCGAACCCACGGCATGGGCTAAAGCGGTGGTGAGAGCTCCAGAACCCGTCCCACACTCGAGCACGGTTTTGCCAGGCCCCACGTCGAGTTTCAGGAGGATGATCCCGATTTCCTTGGGGTAGATGATCTGAGTGGCCCGGCGAAGCTTCATGAGATGATCGTGAAGGGTAGGCTGCACAGCGTAGAAGGGGGTGCCGTTGGCCCCCAGAACCCGCGTGCCAAATGGTTTTCCGATGAACTCCCCGAGGGCTACATAGTCCCGGTGGGTGTGGAACAACCGATCCTCGGCCCGCAGGAGGTAGTGCGCTCCCTCCGGGAGGATGAGCAGGATCAGATCGCCCTCACGGATGGTCTCGGTCATCAGTCTCCGGCGGAAAGGAAGGCCCGGTAGGCCTTGTAGGTCATATAGAGGTCGGCCTTGTGGGCTACCTCGAAAGGCGAGTGCATGGAAAGGAGCGGAGGCCCCATGTCCACAATGTCCATTCCGTAGACCGCCAGATACTTGGCCACCGTACCGCCACCACCTTCATCTACCTTGCCCATGGAAGCGGCCTGATAGATCACCCCGGCCTCGGAGAAGACGCGCCGGAGCCAAGCCATGTACTCCGCATGGGCATCGTTGGCCATGTATTTTCCACCATGGCCGGTATATTTGGTGAGGACCACACCGTAGCCTAGCCGGGCATCGTTCAGTTTTTCGTGGACTTCCATATAATGGGGATCCATACCCGCGGTTACGTCGCCGGAGACGGCCTTAGAACGCAGAAAAGTCTCGAGCACGGTGTCTCCCTGAGGGGTGACCCCGTAAAGCTTGAGGTATTCGTAGACCAGTTTTTCGAGAAAACGGCTCTTGGCTCCGGTATTCCCGTCGGAGCCGATCTCTTCTTTATCCATGAAGATCACCAAGGTGGAATAAAGGGGCTCTGGCAACTCTAGAACGGCCGCCAGGGCCGCAAAGGCGCAGATGCGATCGTCCTGACCATAGCCCCCGATGAAGGCCCGGTCGAGGCCCACCTCTACGGCTTGGCCGGCTGGCACCACCTCCAGCTCGGCACTTATGAAATCCTCCTCCGTAAGACCGTACTTTTCGTGGAGAATCTTTAGAATAGAGAGTTTTACGCGTTCCTTGTCCTCGGAGGACCCCACCAGAGGCAGCCCTCCCACCAGAACATTGAGCTTTTCGCCCGGAATGGCCTCGGAAAGTTTCTTGTCGCCCTGAACCTTACGGGAAAGATGGGGCAGGAGATCGCAGACTGTAAGCACAGGGTCTCCGGGGTCCTCTCCGATGACGACCTTCACCTTGCGCCCGTCCGGTTTGACCACCACGCCATGTAAAGCCAGCGGTCGGGCTACCCAGTGATATTTCTTGATCCCACCGTAGTAATGAGTCTTTAAGAAGGCCAAGTCCAGGTCTTCATATAAGGGATGGAGCTTGAGGTCGAGGCGCGGGCTATCAATGTGGGTGGCGATCAGGCGCAGGCCGTAGTAGGGAGGTTTTTTCCCGGCCACCATTACCGCGAGCATCTTGTCTCGGAAGACGGTGTAGTAGCGGGCCGAGGGTTCGGCAGTAAAACCCTTCTTTTTCAAAAGGGCCACCATGGCCTCCACACATTCTCGCTCGGTCTTGGCCACGGAGAGGAACCTGCGATAATCCTCCGCCAACCGTTCGGCGGCTTTCTTTTCTTTGGCCGCAAGTTGATCCCAGACCGGTTTGGGAGAAAGGGTCAGTTTTTCTTTGAGTTCCTTGAAAGCGTCCTTTTTGCGCGCCATGGGAGCCTCCTTGCGCGAGAAGTCAGGGAAAACTTAGCCCGCAAGCCCTTAAGGGTCAACCATAATCAAAACCAATGGCGGAGCAGAGATAACATCGAATGGTGATTTTGAGAGCCGGAAGGTGCTCGCCGCGGGGCCGGAGTGAACTCCACCGAAGGGGCCTGGCGCACCGGCTGCGGGAAGAGACTCATAAGCTGGTAGATCTCGTGTGGCATGTCCTTGCGGACCGGAAGACCCATCTTGCGGGCCTCTTCAAAGGTGATGGGGTAGTCGTGGGTCCAGTGCCCCTGGGTAAGAAGCTCGGAAAGTTCGTCTACCTTCTCTGGCGGATATTTTCCGGAAAGGAGATCCCGCAGGTTTTCTCGCATCTGGCGCAGAGCCTTTTCGGCCATATCGGCCAGGATGAGGGTCTGGTCGTCCACATGCTCCAAAGGTTTTTCACGGGCCGCTCTCACGATGGAGGCCGCCGGGAACTGCCCCAGCTGGGGATCCACCGGGCCGAGCACCGCATGTTCGTCCATGACGATCTCGTCGGCGGCCAGCGCAATCAAGGTTCCCCCGCTCATGGCATAGTGGGGAATGAAGGCCGTGACCTTCCCGGGATGTTTCTTCACCGCCCGGGCGATCTGAAGAGCCGCCAGCACCAGGCCCCCGGGAGTGTGAAGGATGAGGTCGATAGGGACTTCGGGGTCAGTCATGTGAATGGCCCGGATGACCTGTTCGGAGTCGTTGATATCGATGAAACGCATGATAGGGAATCCCAGGAGGCTCATGGTCTCCTGACGGTGGACCAGGAGGATGACCCTTGAGCCTCGCATCTTTTCAATTTTCGCGATCATGCGTTGACGTGCGGCCTCAAGCAAACGTTGCCGGAGAATGGGTTGTAAGGCGGCCAGCATAAAAAAGAACCAAAAGAAATCAAAGCCGCTCATGGTGCCCTCCTTAACGATTTATCCGATCAAGATAAGAGATTACCGTCCCCCAGGGAATTTCTTCATCTTTGTAGTAACAGCTCCGGCGAGAACAGAATAGACGATGAGTGAGGACTCCGGCGAGGAAACCGCCTACATGGGCCCACCAGGCCACTCCGCCTACGTGTCCGGGTAAGGCTAGAGAAAGGGTGCCGGAGAAAATCTGGATCAGATACCAGTAACCCAGGTAGAGCACGGCCGGGACTTCGAAAAAGAAGGGGAAAATGAAGATGGGGATCATCACGATCACCCGGGCGAGAGGGAACATTACGAAATAGGCTCCGAGCACTCCGGAGATAGCCCCGGAAGCCCCGATGGTGGGCACCGTGGAGTGGGGATGAAAGTAAACGTGAACCAAAGCGGCGGCTACTCCGCAAAAAAGATAGAAAAGAAGAAAACGCCAGTGACCCAGACGGTCTTCCACGTTGTCTCCAAAGATCCAGAGAGTCCACATGTTGCCCAGAAAATGCACCCAGCCTCCGTGAAGAAAAAGGTGGGTAATTAAAGTGAGGTAGGCTCCCTGAGGGAACCCGTGCAATATGGCCCATTCGGGATCTGTGATTCTAGCCGGGATGAGCCCCAAGTAATGGAAGAGGAGTTCCCTCCCGGAGTCGGGAAGAAGTACCTCTAGCAGGAAGACCAGAGTGTTGACGGTTATGAGCCCCCAGGTGACGATGGGGACCGTGCGTCGGGGAAGAATATCCTGTAGAGGGATCATCCTAACGCTCCTATAGCTTCTCCTCGGACTCCTTTACGGAAGGTTTCGCTTCGACGGATAAGATCTTCGGTAAGATTTTTAAGTTGGCCCATTTCGAAGCCTTCTTTCGCCTCCTGGGCCAGTCTCTCGAGCCCGGCCCGTCCATTAGAAAGAAAGGACTCGGTCAGGATCCTTTCCGGCTCTGCGGTTTCCGAGAGCACGAAGAATTCCGCGGCCTTCAAGGCGTAACGATTGGCGTTGAAGGCCACGGCTCCCCCTCCAGCCTCTTTTACCAGAGAAAGGGCCTCCACATCCGTGATACTGTCTCCGAAATAAAGGGCCTCAGAGCCCTGGGCCCCGGTTTCTTGGAGGGCGATCTCTACGGCCCGGGCCTTTTCCGGGCCCCCCACAGGGTTTACTTCGAAAAGGAAACGGCCCGCTTCCATCTGGGGAAGGATTTCCCAGAAGATCTTTCCCAGACGTTCCACGGCC
>WFPH01000129.1 GCA_015487645.1 Thermosulfurimonas sp.
ACCTCCAGGCTCCGGTCGCAAGATGCCGTTCGATGCGTGAAGAAAGATCCAGGGGAAGGCCCGGACTATCCCAGCGGATCTCTCCTTCGGCAAAGGCCTTAAGGGTATAGACGATGAGGGGAAGTTCCCGCCGCACGCCCTCTTCCCGGATCCTCCGGAAGAGGGGTTCGGCCTCTCCTTCCTCGGCTATCAGTCGGGAAAGCCCCTGGCGTAAAAGCTTCTTCTCGCAGGCCTCCCAGAGGGGCCGAAAGGCTTCTGTTCGGATGGAAAAGCGGCAGTAGGTGGCCGCCGGGCCCTCGTCGAGCACCGGGGTGACCCGGTGCATCATGACCCCGGTCTCCGCGGCCCGGGCGGAGATTAGCTGCCAGATGACCTCCTGCCAGGTGCCCTTCGGGCCTCCGGGAAGGGCCGGGTGCAGATTGATCATGGGAAGGGCCTCGCAGGCCTCCTCCGAGACCACCCACATGTAGCCGGCAAGCACCGCGAGATCCACCTCCTCGGGAAGGAGCTCCAGCACCCGGCGGTGATAGAGGGTGCGCCAGGTTTCGCGATCCTTTCGGCGCAGTTCAGGCTCAAACTCCCGAGCCGAAAGGTGGACTACGGCAAGGTCCAGCTCCCGGCAGAGGTCAAGAAAGAGGTCCGACTCCCGGCTCTCTCCGGGCCGTCGACTCATGAAGACGTAAGAGATCCTGGCCGGGATGAAACCCTCCTCAATACGATCGTAAACCGTCTTCAAAAGAAGCCTGGCGGCCTCGTCCCTTCCGGTGGAAAACCAGCCCAGCCGATACATATCTCCTTTGTAAAAGCTTTTCGGCCTGCGGTCAATTCCCTAGAGCCACTCCGGAAGGCCTCTCTCTCAGAGGGATTCTTGCTTCCTTTGACCGCAAACTCAATGAAGTTGCGGCTTCCGAGGCCCTGGAAGTGTTAAAGGTCTAGACCCTTCATTCCGGAAGACTCTCCACGGGGCAGGGGCGGGGAGGGCCCCGCCCCAGAGTTTTAGCGCAGATCGAAGCGGTCGAGATTCATGACCTTATCCCAGGCGGAAACAAAATCGGATATAAATTTCTCGCGGCCGTCGTCGGCGGCGTAAACCTCGGCCACGGCCCGAAGCTCGGAGTGATGTCCGCAGAGGAGGTCCACCCGCGTGGCGGTGAAACGGAGCCTTCCGGTGCGACGGTCGTAGCCCTCAAAGAGCCGACGGGTATCGTCCACCGGTCGCCACTCAAGATCCATGGAAAGGAGATGCACGAAAAAGTCGTTGGTGAGGGTTCCGGGCCTTTCGGTAAGGACCCCGTGTAGGGAGCCGTCCCAGTTGGTCTTAAGCACCCGAAGGCCTCCCAGAAGGACCACCATCTCCGGGACGCTTAAGGAAAGGAGTTCGGCCCTGTCCACCAGCATCTCCTCCGGGGAAAGGGGCGCCCGGGGGCTTAGATAGTTACGGAAACCGTCGGCCAGGGGCTCCATGTATTTCCAGCTCTCCACATCGAGGCCCTCCTGGGAGAGATCCACTCTTCCGGGGATGAAGGGTACGGTGATCGCCATCCCGGCCCTTCGGGCGGCTTCTTCCACCGCGACACAGCCTGCAAGCACGATGAGGTCCGCAAGCGAGACCCGTTTGTTCCCCTCCTGGGAGGAGTCGAACTCTTTCTTGATCCCTTCGAGCACCGAAAGGACCCTCTCAAGGAGCGGAGGGTTGTTGACCTCCCAGTCCCTTAAGGGTTTCAGGCGGATACGGGCCCCGTTGGCCCCGCCGCGCAGGTCGCTGGCCCGGAAGGTGGAGGCCGAGGCCCAGGCGGTAAAGACCAGCTCCGAGATCGTAAGCCCGGAGGAGAGGATCATCTCTTTGAGTTTCTGGATGTCCTCGTCCTCGATAAGGTCGAAGTCCCTTTCCGGAAGGGGGTCCTGCCAGGGAAAGACCTCCTCGGGCACCTCGGGCCCCATGTAAAACACGCGAGGGCCGAGGTCGCGGTGGGTAAGCTTGAACCAGGCCCGGGCGAAGGCCCTCTCGAACTCCTCCGGGTTTTCCAGAAACCGCCGGGCGATCTTTTCGTACACCGGATCATAGCGCAGGGCGAGATCCGTGGTGAGCATGAAGGGTTTGTGTTTCTTGTTGGGATCATGGGCGTCGGGGATGATCTCCGGGGCGTCCTTGGCCACCCACTGGTGTTTCCCGGCCGGGCTCTTGGTGAGCTCCCATTCGTATTTGAAGAGATTGTGCAGGAAGTTGAGGCCGAACTTTATAGGGGTTACGGTCCAGGCCCCTTCCAGGCCGCTGGTGAAGGTGTCGGGCCCCTTTCCGGTGCGGTAGTGGTAGCGCCAGCCTAGGCCCTGTTCCTCAAGTTCGGCCTCTTCCGGCTCCGGCCCCAGATATTCCTCGCCTGCGGCCCCGTGACACTTTCCGAAACTGTGTCCTCCGGCGATGAGGGCCACCGTCTCCTCATCGTTCATGCCCATGCGGGCGAAGATGGCCCGGATCTCCAGGGCCGCGGCCTTCGGATCCGGGTTTCCCCCCGGCCCCTCGGGGTTCACGTAGATGAGGCCCATCTGGGTGGCGGAAAGGGGATCTTCGATACCCTTCTCCCGCCTGCGGGTTTCATCGGAGAGCCATTCGCTTTCCGAGCCCCAGTAGGTGATCTCGTCGCGCTCCCAGGCGTCCGGCCGCCCTCCGGCGAATCCGATGAGTTTTACGCCCATGGATTCCAGGGCCACGTTTCCGGCGAGAATCAGAAGATCGGCCCAGGAAAGCCGTCTTCCGTATTTCTTCTTGATGGGCCAGAGGAGGCGCATAGCCTTGTCCAGATTCACGTTGTCCGGCCAGCTGTTTCGCGGAGCCAGGCGCATGTAGGCCCCCCGGGCCCCACCGCGACCGTCAAAGAGCCGGTAGGAACCGGCGCTATGCCAGGCCAGACGCACGAAAAGCGGCCCGTAATGGCCGAAGTCCGCCGGCCACCACTCCTGAGAGTCGGTCATGAGCCGCCGCAGATCCTCCTTTACCGCCTTGAGATCCAGTTTCCTGAACTCCTCGGCATAATCGAATTTTTCACCGTAAGGGTTGGAACGGACCTCGTTTCGCCTCAGGGGAGAGAGATTCACCCGATAGCTCCACCAGGAATC
>WFPH01000130.1 GCA_015487645.1 Thermosulfurimonas sp.
CTCATCGTCTCTACCCTCAGACGATACCCACCTCCACCCCCCTTAAAACCCTCGAGGAGCCGCCTTTCTTGACTTAAACCACGGTGAGTTTACCTTTAAGCCATGCCCAAGGATTATTACAAAATCTTAGGCGTTCCGCGCAACGCCACTCAAGAAGAGATCAAGAAGGCTTATCGACGTCTGGCCCTGAAGTATCATCCCGATCGCAATCGCGGCAACAAGGAAGCTGAGGAAAAGTTCAAAGAGATCAATGAGGCCTATGCCGTCCTATCCGATCCCGAAAAGCGCCGACAATATGATCTTTTTGGTTCGGCGGAGTTCGAACGTCGTTATACCGAGGAAGACATTTTCAGGGGCTTCAACTTTGAAAATCTTTTCCGGGATCTTGGGATAGAGTTTGATTTGGGGCGCTTTTTCCGTTTCGGGGAAGGAGGACGGTCCCGAGGATTTACCATCGATCTTTCCGGACTCTTCAGCCATCTTTTTGGCACCCAGCCGGGGGGCTTTCAAGAGGAATTCCGAACCACTGCACCGGAGATGCTCCTTGAGCTTCCGGTAACCCTGGAGGAAGCCGCTCAGGGAACGGAAAAAGTTCTGGTGGTCTCGCCGCTGGGCCGTCCGGAGAAGGTCAAAGTCAAGATCCCTCCGGGAGTAAAGGATGGCCAGAAGCTACGCCTGGCGGCCAAGGGGCCTCTGGGGCCGGATGGACGCCGGAGAGATCTCTTTCTGAAGATCAAGATTGAACCTCATCCCAGATTCGAACGTCAGGGGCAAGACCTCCTCACCACCCATAAGATTCCGCTGAGCACCTTCTTCCTCGGTGGAGAGACCGAAATCACCACTTTGTCCGGCAAAAAGGTGAAGGTCAAGGTTCCTCCTGGTACTACTCCCGGGACTAAACTGCGCCTTAAAGGGTTGGGCCTTCCTGACAGCAACGGGCACTCCGGCGACCTTTACGTCAAACTTGAACCTCTGGTGCCCAAGAAACTTTCCAGGAAACAGAGGGAGCTCCTTGAAGCCCTGCGAGAGACCGGCCTCTAACCTCCCACCACGCTGGCCAGCCGGAAGATAGGAAGATAAAGCGAAATGATAATGCCTCCTATTATACCACCCAGAAATACGATCAAGATTGGCTCTATCAGGGTAGAAAGCGTCTCAACCGTACGATCAACCTCATCCTCGTAAAAGTCGGCCACCTTGTCGAGCATCTGCTCCAGGGCTCCGGTTGACTCCCCCACCGCCACCATCTGCGTAACCATATGGGGAAAATATCCGCTTACCGCCATCGGTTCTGCGATGGATTGTCCCTCAGACACACTTAACCGCACCTCTTCCACCACCTTTTCAATGACCCGGTTGCCCGAGACCTTACCGGCTATCTGCAACCCCTGAAGCAGGGGCACACCGCTGGCAATCAGGCTGCTCAGGGTTCTTGAAAGTCTGGCTATAGCCGACTTGTGAAGAAGCTCTCCGAAAATGGGCAGCCTAAGCAGGAGCTTGTCGAGCTGGTATCGCCCCTTTTCCGTCCGGTAGTACCAGCGAACTAGAAAAACCAAAGCCACCAGACCCAACACCATAAAGGGGAAAAACCTCTTAGTAATATTACTTGCGGCAATTACAATTTGTGTGGGAAGGGGCAATGCCTGACCGGCTTCCTGAAACATTTGGGCGAACTTGGGAATCACGAAAACCATGATGATGGAAAGCACCACGATAGTCACAAAGACAATCACCGCCGGATACATCATGGCGTGCTTGATCTTGGATTTAAGGGCCAAAATCTTTTCCTGATAAGTGGCTAGTCTCTTGAGGATCTCGTCTAAATTCCCCCCGGCCTCTCCCGCGCTAACCATCTGGCAGTAAAGTTCATCGAAAACCTTGGGAAATTCGCGCAAGGCCTCGGCCAGGCTGTTTCCTCCTTCCACGGAGGTCTTTATCTTCCGAATAACCTCCTGGAAATAAGGATTTTTTTGCTGACTGGCAAGGGCCTCAAGGGCCTGAACCAGAGGCAACCCCGATTCCAGCATAGTAGCCAACTGGCGGGTAAAGATGGCCAGCTCCTTGCCTCCGACTTTTTTGCGCTGAAAACGAGCCATAAAGGTTTGCTTCCGCTCGGTAATCTTGACCGGGATGATCTGAAGCCTTCGGAGACGGGCTTCCACCAACTTAACATCCGGGGCCTCCATCTCGCCCCGACGGACCTCACCCGAAAGCGTCTTCCCTACCCATTGATAAATGGGCATCTTTATCTCCCCAACCAGTAATTGGGAGCTTCCTTTACAATAGTTACATCATGCACATGGCTCTCACGTAACCCGGCCATGGTGATCTTCACAAACCGGGCCTTGCGCCGCAACTCATCAATGGTCCGGCAGCCGCAGTAACCCATGCCGGAACGCAACCCTCCTACAAGCTGAAAGATCATGTTGGAAACCGGGCCACGGTAAGGTACCCGGCCTTCGATTCCTTCGGGTACAAATTTGGCCGGTTCATTCTGGGCCTGTCCGTAACGCTCCCTGGCCGCCTGCCCGCTCATCATGGCTCCCAGAGAGCCCATGCCCCGGTACACCTTGTAGGTTCGTCCCTCGTAAAGAATGGTCTCTCCGGGGGCTTCCTCGGTTCCAGCTAAAAGTGAACCTATCATCACGGCATGGGCCCCCGCTCCGATGGCCTTGGCAATGTCTCCGGAAAACTTTATGCCCCCGTCGGCTATCACGGGGACCCCATATTTGTCGGCCACCCGGGCGCAGTTGTAAATGGCCGTAATCTGGGGCACGCCCACCCCAGCCACAATCCTAGTGGTGCAGATGGACCCTGGCCCCACGCCTACTTTTATGCCGTCGGCTCCGGCTTTGATCAGGGCCTCGGCCCCTTCAGCCGTGGCCACGTTTCCGGCGATGACCTGCGCCTCGGGGAAATGAGCCTTGATGTCTTTTACGGTTTCAATCACGTTCTTGGAATGTCCATGGGCCACATCCACCACAATGACATCACAACCCACTTTAAGGAGAGCCTCTACATGGGCCAAGCGATCAGGACTTACTCCTACGGCCGCTCCCACTCGCAAACGCCCCCATTCGTCCTTGCAAGCGTTAGGATACTTCCGAAGCTTTTCTATATCCTTGATAGTGATAAGTCCTTTCAAACAAAAATCCTCGTCCACGATGAGAAGCTTTTCGATGCGTCTTTCATGAAGGATGCGCTTGGCCTCCTCCAGTGTAACCCCTGGCGGGGCCGTAATCAGATTCTCTCTGGTCATGACTTCCTTTACTGGACGTTCCAGGGCCGTCTCAAAACGGAGATCCCGGTTGGTCACGATGCCAAGGAGTTTCTTTTTGGGGCCTTCTACCACCGGAATCCCGGAAATCTTGTACTCTTCCATCAACCGAAGAACCTCCCTTATGGGAGTCTCCGGCCCTACGGTAACGGGATCAAGAATCATCCCACTTTCGGACTTTTTGACCTTTTCTACTTCTCGGCACTGTTGCTCCACACTCATGTTCCGGTGAATAACCCCCAATCCCCCTTCTCTGGCCATACTGATGGCCATGCGGGCCTCGGTCACCGTATCCATGGCCGCCGAAAGAATGGGAATGTTAAGCTTGATCTTGGGAGTTATGTAAGTCGAAACATCTACATCCTTGGGTAGAACCTCGGAATAAGCCGGCACTAAAAGGAGATCATCAAAAGTATAAGCTTCCTCTACCGGAAAGGTTTGCATAGAATCCCCTCCTTCCCTTATATGGGATTTCAATCAAAAAGACAAGAGGAGCCCTTCTAAAAGCCCCCATTCACTGACTATTAATTCCGTGACTCCTAATTTTCGGGATAGCTCCTGGAAGACGAGAAGACCGGGAAGCGCAATATCTTCTCTTCCGGGTTCCATTCCTCGCAAGCGTTTGATGCGGGCCAAAGTCAACCCCCATAGATGCTCGGCAAGATCCTCTATCCTGGACAACGGAATACGGTGACCGTGAAGCCTTTCAGGAAGATAAGTTGTAAGTCTGAGATCCAGCGAAGCCATAAGGCTTGCGCTCCCTCCACAACCCACCAGAAGACCGGACTCTTGAGGAATATCCAGTCCGGAGAGAATATGCGCGATGTGGGTTCTAAGTCGACGATATTCCTCACGGGTTAAGGGATAGGCCTTGATAAACTCTTCCTTTAAGCGAACCGCCCCCAGAGACAAACTAGTACTCCAGATTTTACGCCCTTCCTTTACCAGAGAGATCTCTGTACTCCCTCCTCCCACATCCGCTAAAAAGAAAGGTTCGTTCAAATCAAGTCCAGCCGCCACCCCTCTTAGAGTGAGCTCCGCCTCTTTTTCCGGTGAAATGAGCTCGATTTCAAAGCCTAAATCCTGAGACCTCTCCAAAAATTCCTGAATATTAGTCGCCTCGCGAAAAACAGCGGTTCCCACAGCTTTCACTTCCGAGACCTCAAGATCCAAAAGATGGCTGCGGAATTCCTCAAGAGCCTTAAGCCCTCTCTTCATAGCTTCTGGTGTAATCTTTCCCGATTCCAGTCCCTCTCCCAGCCGCACATTCACACGGCGTCTTTCGATAACTCGCAGCCTACCATTTTCAAGCTTGCCCAGAGCCAACCGGAAGGTCTGAGTCCCCAAATCCAGAACCGCTTTCGGCGGACTGTTCACCCGTTCGTAAAGATCCTTACCCACCTTAAAGACCAGACGCTTATTCCCCGGAAGATAATAGGTCTCCTTGTTTTGAGGGTTTACAAAGATCCTTTCCTTACCATAATGGACTTCAAATCTTCCGAACCCACGAATCTCTATGCGCTTGTTTTCGGCTAAGGCCCGCGCCATCTCTTCAAAAAATGCTTCTACCAGGGCTTCAAGATCCCGCTTGCGCATTTCGGGAAAATGAGCCAGCAGTCGGTAGACCAGATCCTTCCTTTTCATAGCCCCGCTGTCCAAAGATAAAGAGGAGTAGTTAAAAGAGTCTCCCAGGAAAGCTCTCCTCGGCCTTCAAGCAGAGTCTTCCACCACATCCGCTGCTTCTTGCCATAGACTAAATGAGGACGTCCTTCGATATGAGCCAGCCTGGAGGCCTCCTCCACCGCCCGGGAAAAATTACCCAGTTCGTCTACCAACCCCAGTTCCTTGGCCCTTTCTCCTGTAAATACCCGGCCATCCGCGATCTTTTGGACC
>WFPH01000131.1 GCA_015487645.1 Thermosulfurimonas sp.
CGGTGATTTCAAGCACCCTCACAGAGGCATCGTGACCGCAAAGGCGACAGCCATCAATGCGAAAAAGCCTCAGGATCGAGCCCGGGGGGAGGCCATAAGCTGAAGCGCTGCGAGCCGAAAGAAGGAGTTCCTTCGAGAGAACCATGGTGCAGTCCACGATGTGTCCTACGGCGTAACCTCCGGCAGCCTCCGCCGAAAGCTCCTCGTGAGCGCTTCTTTTTTGGGAAACAAAGAGCGCCGTCTGATGCCACTTCTTGCAAAAGGTGTAAAGGGCCCGCACCACACTGCGGGCCATCATCTCTCGGGCCTCATAAAGGCCGGTTACGGAATCTACTACCGTACGGCTCACACGATAGGTACGGTAGATATGGGCCAGGGTATCCATGAGGGTGGGCAGATCCTCTCGTAACCGGTGATAACTTGCGGCATCCAGCAGAATGATTCGGTCTTCGATCCCGGCAAAATCGATCCCCATAGCCCGGGCCCTCTCCGCAAGCCCCTTAACCACAAAGGGAGCCGGGGTCTCCACGGTCACGAAACAAACCTTTTCCCCCGAAGCGGCTTGTTTAACGGTAAACTGCTCGGCCATGAGGCTTTTTCCCGTATCCGGCATACCGGTAAGATTGACCACCGCGCCCAAGGGAATCCCCCCGAGAGGCTTTCTAACCGGCCGCCCATCTTCCCATTCCACCCGGAAAAAGAGTTCGTCTAAACCCTCTACCCCGGTGGGAACCCCTTCCAGGGGAGGAGCCTTGGCCGCAGCCTCCGAAGGCTTCAAGATGGCCTCTTCAATTACTACCCTCTCCCGTTCCATAAGAGGCTCTAAAAACAAAAATTTGACTTCTTGGTGCATTTGAATGTATCATAGATTGAAAAATCTCCCAAGGAGTTCCCATTGCGGGAAAGGAGACGTTACCCCCGTTTTTATTCTGATTGCGTAAGAGCCTTTCTCCCCGGCCAAAAACAGCCTCTCCGGGTAAACAACCTTTCGCTAAAAGGCTGTTTTATAGAAATGGATGATCCCCCTCCTCCGGGAACCACCCTGCATTTTGAGCTCGAACTCCCGGATATAGGGCGTATTCCGATAAGAGGGATAGTTCTTCACCAGGGGGGTCTTGAACCTCGGGGAGCCGGCATCCTCTTCCTCGAGATAGAGGATGAGTTCCACCACGTTTACGCCAAGTTTCTCAAGGCCCTCCAACTCATAGAGGAAGCCCAAAAACTATACGACAAACTCCTGGCCTCCGAGGAATGACCCTCTCAGGAATACTGGTCTTTCTCCTGGGCCTCTGTTTGGGCAGCTTCCTCAACGTGGTCATTTATCGTCTCCCTCGGGGTCTCTCGGTGGTAACGCCCCGTTCCTTCTGTCCGAACTGTGGCCACCGCCTTACCTGGTACGAAAACCTGCCCCTAGTCTCTTACCTGTGGCAGCGCGGGCGTTGCCGGAGTTGCAAAGCTCCCATAGACTTGCGCTATCCTCTGGTGGAATTACTTTCCGGGATCCTGGCCCTCTTCTTTGTCCTGCGCTACGGTTTGACCCCCCAGGCCGGCGCCCTCTATCTTTTCTCTCTGCTTCTGTTAGCAGCCACATTCATCGACCTTGAGCACCGCATCATCCCGGATGAAATCACCTTAGGAGGACTCCTCTGCGGGCTAGCTCTTTCCCCTTGGAATCCCTTGGCCAATCCTAGAGAGGCCCTTCTCGGGGCCCTCTGTGGAGCCGGGGCCTTTTATCTCATAGGGGAATACTACCTCTGGTTTAGAGGGCGCGAAGGGCTTGGGGAGGGTGATTACAAATTTTTGGCCCTCATCGGAAGTTTCCTCGGCCCCTTGAACCTGATCCCTACCGTCTTTACCGCTTCTCTCTGGGGCCTGGCGGGAGCTCTGATGATGGCCCTCTTCAAAAGAGAAAAGCTTTCCGGAGAAAAGGCGCTGCCCTTCGGTCCATTTTTGAGCCTGGGTGCCCTCTCTATGGTGATATTTCCCGGGTTATGGACGTTCCTCCTTCCGCCGATCTATTAGGTAGGTGCTTCCCGGGACCTTTTTGACATAGTGCTTGAGCTGTGCGGCTACCGCCGCCACCTCTCCGTAATGTTTGAATCGCCCCGCCCAGACCGGAACGATGGCGATGGAGACCGAGGGCCAGGGTATCCGACAGAGGACCCCTTGCCGATCGGTGGTGAGAAGGCAACCACGCTCCCGATCCTCGGGATCCACGAAATTCAGAACCAGTTGGTCGAATTTCTGGATCACCTCCTGCGCTACCTTATCCGCCACATCGAGCGGTACAATAAAAACGAAATCATCGCCACCGATATGCCCCACAAAGCCTTTGGGCCCCGCGTAAAACTCCACCGTGTTCACCAGGAGACGGGCGAGCATCCTTATGACCTCGTCCCCTCTCGAGAACCCGTAGGCGTCGTTAAAGGGTTTGAAATTATCTAGATCCACATACCCTACCGCCCATTCTCCGTCGTCGTGGATTACCTCCTCTATCTTCCGCAGGATGGAGGTATTTCCGGGAAGACCCGTTAAGGGGTTATTATCGGCAAGCCTCTCCGCCCTGAGAAGCGCAAGTTTCACCCGGGAGATAACCTCCTCGGAAGAAGCTCCCTCACAGATAAAATCGTCCACGAAATATTCGTGCCAGTCTATCCGAGGCAGTTTTTCCGGATCCACGATGAGGAGAATGGGGAGAGAAGCCAGACTGAGATCACACTTGAGGGCGAAAATCAGGTCCTTTACCAGTTCCGGGTGAAGACCCTCGGAGACCAGAATCATGTCGGGCAGACTAAAAAAAACCCTCTCGCCCGCTTCCTGAATTTCGGGGAAAATTTCTACCCGATAGCCCTTCTGCGTCAGGACCTCGGCCCAGATAGTATAAGGAGGAACTTCGGCACTAAGTAGCAGGATTTTTTTCAAGAAGCGCCTCCCTTATCTCTTCGGTAAAAAATTTTAACTCGTAAAACTTTACTTCCATCTGCGGTAGAAGAACCTCGAGTTTCTTTTCGTCAAGCCCCACCAGTTTTAGGGCCTTTTCCTCGGGCTCCGGAACCCAGGGATCGCCGCTATATCCGAACCCCCTGGCCCTGACCAAAATGTCGGCCAGCTGCACCACGGCCGTCTCCACCTTAAATCGGCGGGCCTTCTTCAGCTCGTGATGAGAGGCTACCGGTTCCACCAGGCGTTCGGGCAGATTCCAGCGGTTGAGAAGGTACCCTCCGATCTCGGCGTGATCCATGTGGAGGATCTCCTGCTCGGCCTCGCGCCAGGTGACCCCCTCGTTTCTGACTTTCTCCTGGATTTTTTTATAATCTTCCACCAGAGAAGCCCTCTCTACCACCTTCCCTAGGTCATGGAGCAGGCCCGCGGTGGCCACCTCTTCCGGATTTTCCAGCCCCAGGTCCCGGGCCAGAATCCCGGAGACCGCCGCCACCCCCAGAGAGTGTTCCCAGAGCCCCACATCCCGGCTCTGCATCATCTCGAAGATGGACGCCGTAATAACCAGCGTACGAATGACATTGAAACCGAGAAGAACGATAGCGTTCGAAACCGTGGATATACGGCGGGGGAACCCGTAAAAAGCGGAATTGACCAACCGTAAAACCTTGCTGGTAAGGACCTGATCGCGCTCTATAACAGCCGCAATCTGCGGAGCTGAGACGGTCTCGTCGCCGATCATCCGGGTAAGTTTAGCCACGATAGGCGGAAGGGTAGGCAATCCCTTGAGGGTTCGCAGTTTCTTCTTGACCTCACGGCGTTTGTCGTCAATCATTCCCCGCCTCGGCCGCCTGGGCCTCAAGAAAGACCTTCAGACGTTCCTTCAATTTCAGGAGAAAGGGGTGTCGGGCCCGTTCGAATCGCCGCTCGAGCTCGGCCAGCTCCTCTTCCAGAGTTTTTTCCCAGGAGAAAGAAACCGGTTTCCCCTTGACCGTTACGAAACGCACCCCCATCTTTCCGAAACGCTCTAGAAGTTCGGCGTTAAGGGGAGTACCCGCAGGGCACAAGGTGCGCCCCTGTTCGTCCCTGACCTCTTCCGCGGTCACCATGCCCGGTTTGAGGTAACTTAAAGGTAGCCTCTGCACCTTTCACTCCAGGGGAGGTTGCAAATTCAGGCCCAGAGTCTTTTCCAGAGTGTGCCCCAGCCTCAGTACCGGAGCATCGGCCAGCTGGGGACCGATAATTTGAACTCCCACCGGAAGACCTTCCTCCGTGAACCCCACCGGAAGACTTAACCCGGGGAGTCCGGCCAGATTCACCGGAATGGTGTAGATGTCCGAAAGATACATCTGCAGGGGATCGTCGGTCTTCTCCCCTAAGCGGAAGGCCGGGGTGGGGCTTGCGGGCATAAGGATGAGATCCACCTCAGAGAAGGCCTCCTCGAAATCCCGGATAATGAGAGTGCGGATCTGAGAGGCCTTGCGATAGAAGGCCTCGTAGTAACCTGCGGAAAGGGCGTAGGTCCCAAGCATGATCCGGCGCTTGACCTCCGGACCAAAACCCTGCGAACGCGTCTTTTTGTACATGTCCATTAGATCTCGTCCGGAAACCCTCAATCCGTACTTTACACCATCGTAGCGGGCGAGATTTGAGCTGGCCTCCGCCGGGGCGATGATGTAGTAGGCGGGAAGGGCGTACTCCAGATGCGGAAGTGAAACCTCTTTGATCTCACAGCCCATATCCTTTACGGCCTGAAGCGCCCCATCCAGCACCCTCCGCACCTCCTCGGAAAGCCCCTCGCTGAAACACTCCCTGGGGATCCCGATCCTGAGGCCCTCCGGCGAACGCTCAAGCTCGGAAAGGTAGTCCGGCTGGGGCTCGGGATAGGAGGTGGAGTCCCGGGGATCCGGCCCTCCGATCACCTGAAGGAGGAGAGCGGCGTCGGCCACGGTGCGGGAGAGCGGTCCGATCTGATCCAGCGAGGAGGCGAAGGCCACCAGCCCGTAACGGGAGACCCGACCGTAGGTGGGCTTAAAACCCACCACCCCGCAGAAGGAGGCCGGCTGGCGGATGGACCCTCCGGTGTCTGAACCCAGGGCTCCGGCGCAGAGCCAGGCCGAAACCGCAGCCGCCGAGCCCCCGGAAGAGCCTCCCGGAACCCGCTCAAGATTCCAGGGATTGCGCGTGGGGAAGAAGGCCGAATTCTCGGTGGAAGACCCCATGGCAAACTCATCCAGGTTCGTCTTGCCGAGGATTACGGCCCCCGCGGCCTTGAGCCGTTCCACCACTGTGGCGTCGTAGGGAGGCACGAAGTTTTCCAGGATGCGGGAGGCGCAGGTGGTGCGCACCCCTCGGGTGCAGATATTGTCCTTTATGGCCACGGGGATCCCAAGAAGGGGAAGATCCTCACCGGAAGAAAGTCTCCTGTCGGCTTCCCGCGCCTGGGCCAGGGCCTCCTCCGGGGTCACAGTGATATAGGCCTTGACCTTAGGATCAAGCCTTTCAATGCGTTCTAGGAAATAGCGGGTGAGTTCCTCGGCGCTGAGCTCACGGCGGCGAAGTCTTTCCCGCAAGGAAAGTATGGAGCGTTCCTCCATCTCGAACCTCCCTTTAGCCCTTAATCACCCTGGGGACCACAAAACTTGAGCCCTCTCGCTCCGGAGCGTTCCGAAGAATCTCCTCCGCCGGAAAGGATTCCCGGACTTCGTCCTCTCTGAAGCGGTTCTCTAGCCTTAAGGCGTTATAGGTCGGCTCCACTCCGGAGGTATCCACCTCGGAGAGTTTGGCCACGTAGTCCAAGATACTCGAAAGCTCGCGGGTGAAGCGCTCAAGCTCCTCCTCGGAAAATTCTAGGCGAGCGAGATGAGCTACATGCAGGACTTCTTCCCTTGAGATGGCCATAAGAACCCCTCCGGCTGCTTAATTTCTTTCTTTTTAGCACGACCGGAGGGGCCCCACAAGGTGTCCAGAGTTTAGACCTTAAAGGAATTTAAGAGTTTTTCCAGTTTTTCTCCGATCCGCATCAGTTCGTCGGTGTTGAGTTTCCGGGCTTCATCAAGGATTCCCTGGCTGAGTCTTTCCATTTCCTCCGCTTCCTGGAAGAGTTCTTTTGACTTTTCGGTGATCCGGGTCAGATTGGCACTTAAGTCGTTCACCACCGTGCTCTGTTCCTCCACCGCGGCGGCCACGCTCTGAGCCATCTCTGCGATGGCATTGGCTGCCTCCTGGTTGCGCTGGCTGGCTTGCGCAACCTCGTCCACCTTGGAAAGAAGCCCCTCCACGGCCCGGTTGATCTTTTCAACCAGCTCCGCGGACTGCCGGGCAAGTTCCTTCACCTCATTGGCCACCACCGCAAAACCCTTTCCGGCTTCTCCGGCCCGCGCCGCCTCGATGGTGGCGTTTAAGGCCAGAAGCTTGGTCTGTTCCGCCACCGCTCCTATGAGGTCGCTCATCTCCCTGATGTGGCGCGAGGCCTCTTGAAGTTCGGCGGCTGCTCGAGCCGTAATCTCTGCAGCTTCCTGCGATTCGCGGGCTCTGTGGCTTGTTTCTTGGGTGTTTTGCGAAATCTCGCTGATAGTGGCGCTCATCTCTTCCATGGCCGCGGCCATAGAGGCGATCTCCTGCTCGAGTTCGGAGGCGAATTCCCGGGTCTTTCGGCTCTGAGCCAGTCCCTTCTCGGCTCCCTTTACCGAAATCCCAAAGGCCTCGGCCAGGCGTCTGGTTTCCTGGGAGAGGTTCTCCACGGTCTCCCGCAAATCACGAATGAGACCGTGGATCTTGTCCAAAAAGCGGTTGGTGTAGACCGCGGCTTCGTCAAGCTCGGTGTTTCCGGTAATAGCTACCCTTTTGGTAAGGTCCGCCTCACCTTCGGCGAGATCCTGCATCCGAGATCGATAATCACCAAGATTGCGTTTAAAAATTCGTAGGGCATAGGTAAAGGAAAAGATCGTAAGGACCAACCCCACAAGAGCCACCCCTAAAGCCCGTCTCTGTGACCGATGGCTAAAGGACCGGGCCTCAATCTTCATGTAGCTATTCAAACGATCCATGTTCCTTAAAAAGGTCGAAACTTTCCGATCCATATCTTCGAGCTCGGCTGCAAGGATGTCCTGTCTTTGAGCATCTGGAGAATGGAGATAATCAAGGGCTTGACCGGCAAAATTTTCATAAGTCCTTTGGAGGTTTTGGCTTCCCTCGCGCAAGGCCGAAAGGATTTCCTTTTCTTTCTCGGAGTTTCCCTCCGCTTCCGAGAGATAACGGTTCACCTGGCTGAGTTTCTTACGAATGGCTACCGAATTACGTTTAAACTCCGCGGCCCTTCCTTGACCAAGCCCCAGGATGGCCTTCTGCTGGCCCAGGAGGTAGGAAACCGTGCACATGTCCTCCATAAGGGAGAGATAAAAGCCGGCGAGATCGTCAATCATCCTGTCCTGCCCCCGTAGAGAGTAAATCCCCCCGGCCGTGGAAAGGCTCAGTGATACGACAGCCACTATTCCCAGGACCCACAAAAGAGTCCCAATACGAAAATTAAACCATCCCCCTTTCATGATTCCCCCTCCTTTCTAGGGTTATAAGAAAACCTCCTCTTTTTCTGGCTATAGGTTTCTTTGCTAAAAAGTCAAGATCATTATCTATTTTTGATTCAAAAATAGATCAAAGGAGTTCGAGAAGTCTCAGGGCGATGGAGACGGCTTCCTTGGGGGTACGGGACAGGATGCGGATCATGGGTTCCTTGCCCAGGTCGCCCTCATCGGCGATGAGGTCCGGGACGAATCCTAAGCGTTCGCAAACCGAGGTCACCGCCCAGGAAAGGGTTCCGCCCTCGCGGCGCTTGACCTCCGGGGGTTCCTCGGCGCGGGAGAACCGGGCCACGGTAAACCCCAGGGCCTCAGCCCGGCGGAGGAATTCCTCCCGGTAGCGGATGTTCATGGCCGCTCGCCTTTCCGGATCGAACCGCATGGCCGAAAGCACGATCCGGGCCACGTGGCTTGAGGCCCCGAAGCGGGGACACCCGACCGGACGGGCGGAATCTCCGTAGGCCACGATCCGACCGGGGAAGGCCGCTACTTCGGAGATCCCCCGGGCATAGGGCAGGGCGTAGGCCAGGTTGGTCTGAACTTCGGGGATGAGCGGACGCACCGGATGACGCGAAAACTCCTCGGCGGCCTCCTCCAGGGCTTCGATCACCCGGCGACCTTCGGAAAGACGCTCAATAAGGATCGCGGGCTCCGGGGAGGGAAGGCTCCGGGAGCTGGCCGCAAGGAGACCCAGGGAGAGA
>WFPH01000132.1 GCA_015487645.1 Thermosulfurimonas sp.
ACCCTCCCCCACAGGGGGAGGGTGGACTTTTTCGGAGGTATCAGATTTTAAGAATATAAGGCGGACCCTGCTAAGGGTCCGCCTTGCATTATCGGGAGAGGACTACGAAGCGCCTAAATTGCTGATCTCTCACGAGGAGGAGGATCCGCCCCGTCTTTAGAGAAAGGCTCAGGGCCTCGTAGAAATCCTTGAGGGTCTTTACCCGATGCCGGTTAACTTCCTCAATAAGCAGCCCGGGGCGCAAATCGGCAAAAGCCGCCGGACTTCCGGGAGCTACGGCGGAAATCACCACCCCTTCCTTCACCTCATATCCCAGTTCCTGAGCCATTTCAGGAGTAAGTTCCTGGACCTTAAAGCCTAACTCTTCCAAAAACTTTTCAAGCTCCGGAGCAGCGGAGGAAATTTTGGTCTTCTTAGGGAACTCTCCGATGGTCACCTTGAGTTCCAGAGGCTTACCTTCGCGCACGATTTGAAGGGTCACCGTGGTTCCGGGATGGGTAAGCCCCACGAAAGTCCTGAGTTCGGAGGAGTTTTTGACGGGTTTGCCATCGTAGCTCACAATTACATCTCCCTGCTTGAGACCGGCCTTGTCCGCAGGGGATCCTTTAAGGACCTCCGCCACCAGGGCTCCTTCGGTCTTCTTTAAACCGAATTCTTGGGCCAGGGCCGGCGTGAGATCCTGAATGACCACTCCCAGCCAACCCCGCACCACCTTACCTTCCTTGATCAGTTGTTCTGCTACCAGCTTCACGATGTTTATGGGGATGGCAAAGCCGATGCCCATGTAGCCCCCTGAACGGGAAAAGATGGCCGTGTTCATACCGATGACCTCTCCTTTAATGTTGAGAAGGGGGCCTCCGGAGTTTCCGGGATTGATGGCGGCGTCCGTCTGGATGAAGTCCTCGTAATCCGTGATCCCTAATCCGCTCCGGCCCTTAGCACTGACTACCCCCACGGTCACGGTATGGCTCAGGCCGAAGGGATTGCCGATGGCGATCACCCATTCGCCTACCTGGATCTTGTCGGAATCACCAAGAGGAACGGTGGGCAGATTGTGGCCCTTAATCTTCAAGACCGCCACGTCGGACTGGGGATCTCGTCCTACGACTTTGCCCTTGAAAGTACGCCCGTCGGCCAATTTCACGATCACCTTGTCGGCCCCTTCCACCACATGATTGTTGGTAAAGATGAGGCCATCCGGACTCACGATGAAACCGGACCCGGCCCCCCTTTGCTTGAACTTGCGTGGAATCTGGGGAAAGAAGCGCCGCATGAAGTCATCCCCGAAAAAGTCAAAGGGGAAAGGCCCAAAGGGGAAAGGATGAGGTTCTTTCCGGACCACAGTCTTTTCCACTTCAATGAAGACTACGGCCGGAGCCGCTTTTTTGACCACCGCAGCAAAAGCCCGGGAGAGGGCCTGAGCCGCCGCTAAATCTTCAGAAGAGGCCGGCGGAGCCGAAGAGGCCTTTCCGGACTGGATCTTCTTGACTCGAAAGAGACTATCCCAGAGGCCCGGCTCAGCCGAGGCTGGCAGACTCCCTATGAGGAATAACAAACACCACAAAGTAATGAGTTTACCCAGACGCGACATCTTATAGCCCTCCTTTCGCAAGCTTTGGTTCATGGGGCCATTCCGAGGGAGCGCGCGGCCCGGCATAGAAGGCCCGACGCCACTCGGTCTCCGGCCCCAAAGGATGGGGTTTTTCGATCTCCATCACAATCTTTCCGTTGCGGAAGACCGTCACCGTCCCGGTGGATTCGCTCACCGCGATGGCCACCGCTCGGGTAAGAGCCGTAATAGCCGCCGCGGACCGGTGCCGGGCGCCGAGACCGCTGGGGATGTCAGCACTCACCACTCCCGTACGAATATAGGCCCCGGCACTCTCGATGACGCCATCTCCCCGGATAACAAAAGCTCCATCAAGTAAAGCAAATTCCTTAACCGTCTCTTCTAGCTTGGGATCCAAGATGTTGCGCTCGTTTTCAGGATAGCCCCGGAAAGGATTAATGACCATCTGGTCACAATGCTGGAGGACCTGATCCGTGTCCCCCAAAATAAAACAGGTTCCCACCGGTTTGCCTTCCCGCCCTTGAGTGGCCAGCACGATAGCCAGGGAGAGGACACGCTGGAAGACTTCCGGCTTCACGATTTCTTTAAGATCTTCGAGCTGAGAAACGGCAAAGATCTCGAATTCGCTCTCCAGGTCCAGAATAAAAAGACTGTCGAGATGCCCGCTTTCGGCCAGCCCGGAAAGACAAATGAGAAGGTCCTCATGGGTGAAAAGGCCCCGGGCCACCCCGATGAGAACGGCGACCTTGATCTGCCCCAGCCGGGTGAGCTTGATCTCCGGAACTTCGATAACCTCGGTTCCGGAGGGGGCCTGGAAGTTTCTCTCCCGGGTCACCAGTACGAGTCGATGTCCGTGGACGTGTTCCAGGAACCGAGAAAGCTCCTCTCCTCCGGGAAAGACATCCGCATAAACCAGAATGGCACTAGAGGGAAGGGCCTCGCTGAGATCGGCCGCATACTGCAGGAACTTCTCGGTTACCGTCACCCGCTGGAGGTCCTTTTCAGACAACTGAGGCCTCCTTTAGCCTCGTGTTTCTCCCGAACGAGCCCGACTCCCGGAGCATAAGGGTGGCCTTCTCAAGAAGGGGTTTAAGATTGGCCACATCCTCCCGGTTATAAAGCAGCAAGGTCCGCAAGGCCTTTCTATCTTTCCACCTGAGCCATCTTTGCCAGAGCTTTACCGCGTCATACCCCGAAAGGCCACGGGTCTCCCTGGAAAGGCCAAAATACACTTCGAGCTTTTTGAGCCCTCCCCGGTAGCCCAGCCAGCGATACAGGTGCTTGAGGTCAATGTGTAGCACTGGAGAAGGCAGATCCGGGAAATGGGCCTTGAGAAAAGGCAGATCAAAATGCGAGCCCCCAAAGGTCACCCAGACCGGATAAGCCCCGAGATACTCCGGCCCCCTCTCGAGATTGAATCCGGCCACAAAGGCCCGGTACCGCCCCTCGGTCATGGTGCCCAGAACGGTGATGCCGTTTCGCTCCTTGGAAAGCCCTTCGGTCTCGATATCCAGGAAGAGGATATAACGTTCTGGCTGAACCCTGAGACCTTGCGCCAGATCTTCCGGAAGCTCCGCCAGTAGAAACTCCGGTATCACGGCAGGTTCTCCGGGTGGACCTCTACGGGATATTTCTTTTTGAGTTCCTTGAGAAGGGCCGAAAGCCTCTTCTGCTTTTTCGCCTCCATGAGATCTTGGATCACCTGCTTTTTGACCTTTTCATAGGGCTGGATCTGGGCCGGCACCCTGGCCTCCACCTTCACCAGATGGTAACCGAAGCGGGTCTTGATGGGCGGGCTGATCTCACCCACCTTTAGCTTGAAGACGGCCTCTTCAAATTCCGGGATCATCTGTCCCCGAGCGAAAAGCCCCAGCTCTCCGCCTCGATCTTTGGTCCCGGGATCCTCGGAGTACTTGCGGGCCATCTCGGAGAAATCCGCTCCGGCGAGGAGCTTTTTGCGGATCTCCTTGGCCTTCTTCAGGGCCGCCGCCTCGTCTTTCGGGCCCGCACCCTCCGGAATGCGGATCAAAATATGACGGGCCTGGATCCTCTCTGGAAGTCGATAGTCCTTCCTGTGAGCCAGGTAGTACTGCTGGGCCTCGCTTTCAGAAACTTTCAGGTCTTTCAAAACCCGGCGTTCGAAGTAGTGCCTCGCGAGAATCATCCGAACCTGCTCCTCAATCTCGGCCTTTACCTCCGGATCCTTCTCCAGGCCGGCCTCCTTGCCCGCCAGTCCCAGAAGGGTGATCTCCACCCACCGCTCTACCAGCATGGATTTCATCTCCGGTTTTAGGCTCAACAGGGCTTTGAGATTCGCGTTGTTTTCGATCTCCTTTTCAAAATCGGCTCGGGTCAAGGTGTAAGGACCAACCCGGGCAATCAGCGGAGATTTTTCCGCCCGAAGAGGTGAAACCATAAACCAAAATAGAACCATCACCCATAAAAAACGTTTAGACATCCATAGCCTCCTTTCCTTTTAAGGGTATTCTAGCACCCAGGAGATTAGTCGGAAAGGGCCTCGGGATAGAGGTAGCCTCGAAAGATCTTGCGCGTGGACCCCTCAAGGAAAAGAGTCTCTTCCTCGAGATAGATGCGGAGGGTCTCTCCGCCACGGGTAAGGACAGGGATTGGAGCCGCCGCCAGTCCGAGTTTTACGGCCACGTAGGCCGCGGCCGAGGCCCCCGTGCCACAGGCCAAGGTCTCGGCCTCCACCCCTCGCTCATAGGTACGCACGGCCAGTCCCCCTTCCGGGAGAACCTTCACGAAGTTGACGTTGGTTCCGGCCGGGGAGAACTTCTCATGGAACCGTATCCTTCGCCCGAGCTCTTTCACCGGCACGTCTTCCAGATCCTCCACGAAAACCACCACATGGGGCACGCCGGTATTCACGAAGTGGCCCCGAAGGACTTGATCCTCGAGAGCCAGGTCCAGATCGAGGGCCAGATCCCGCGGAGGAGTGAGGGCCACCTTGACCTGTTCGCCTCGCACTTCGGCCCGGATCTCTCCGGCCAGGGTCTCAAAGGTCAGGCGGGGCCCGCACAACCCCTCCTCCACCGCGAAACGGGCCGCACAGCGGCCTCCGTTTCCGCACATCTCGGCCTCGGAGCCATCGGCGTTGTAAAACCGCCAGGAAAAGGCGTTTTCGGGCTTTTTAGGGGGTTCGATCAGGATAAGTCCATCGGCGCCCACCGAGATCCTTCTCCGGCAGAGCTTGCGGGCTAACAGCGGAGCCTCCTCCGGACGCACCCGGCCCTCAAAATTGTTTATCAGGATGAAGTCGTTTCCCGAAGCCTGCATCTTAACAAAGATCAAGTCTTTCATAGTCGTTCTCCAGATCTCCAGAAAGGTTGACTAAGAAACAAGCCCGGTCAGTACCTCCCGGATGGCCTCATGGGGAGGATTCTCGTAAAAAGCGAACTCCCCGAGCCGTTTGAGAAGGACCATGGTAAGTCTTCCGTGCCAGACCTTTTTGTCCGCCGAGAGAAAATCAAGAACCCTTTCGGGAGAGACCCCTCCCGGAAGTCTGGTGGGGAGACCTAAACCCGCAAGGAGGCTCTCGAGCCTTTCGGCCAGGGGTTCCGCGGCCACCCCGAGGACTTCCGAGAGCCTGGCCGCCGCCACCATACCCACCGCCACGGCTTCCCCGTGAAGGATCTCGTAGTTCAGGGCCGCCTCGAGGGCGTGGCCCAAAGTATGTCCGAAATTGAGAACCCGCCGAAGCCCGGCCTCACGTTCGTCCCGGGAGACCACCTCGGCCTTGATGCGGCAACTCTCGTAGATGAGTTGTTCCAGGACCTCAGGATCATAAAGGAAGATGCGGGGCCGCTGAGACTCCAGAAACTCGAAAAGCTCCCGGCTCCAGATGCATCCGTACTTCACCACTTCCGCCAGGCCGTTTCGGAAATGTTCGAGAGGGAGTGTGGCGAGCACCCCGTAATCGATATAGACCCGCCGGGGCTGATAGAAGGTGCCCAGGAGATTCTTCCCTTCCGGAAGATCCACCCCGGTCTTGCCCCCCACGGAGCTGTCCACCTGGGCCAGCAGGGTGGTGGGCACTTGAATGTAGGGTACCCCGCGCAGGTAAATGGAAGCCAGGAAGCCGGCCATGTCTCCTACCACGCCCCCTCCCACCGCGAGCACCGCGCTCTTGCGATCGAAGCCCGCCCGCACCATGGATCGGGCCAATTCCACCACGGTGGCCATACGCTTGGAGGCCTCCCCTGGGAGAAAGGAAAAGACCTCCGCCCGGAAGCCAGCTTCCCTAAGGATTCGGACCAGGTCCTCGGTCAGAAGTTCCCTTACGGTGTCATCCGTTATCAGGGCCAGGGCACGGGTTTCAAGCACCTTTGGAAGATCCTCCGGGAGATCCGTAAGGATCCCACCTCCGATGAGAATATCGTAGGGCTCGGCCGTCTCGACCCGGAGAACCCTCATGATCTCTCGGCCGCCGAAACCAGGTCTTTCACGAAGCGCTTTACCTTTTCAGGAGCCCGAGAACCCTCAGCCTCCACGATCTTTACCAGAGCGCTACCCACCACGATGGCCTCGGCGTGCGGGGCCAGCATCTTCACCTGCTCTGGCCGGGCGATGCCGAAGCCCACCGCCACCGGCACCGGCGAAACTTCCCGGCAGAGGTCAAGCCTCAGGGCTAGATCCTCGGGCAATCGGTCCCGTGCTCCTGTAATCCCGGTGACCGAAACGTAATATAGGAATCCCGTAGAAACCTGAGCAATCCTCTCAAGCCTTTCCGCCGGGGTGGTGGGAGCCACGAGCATGACGCTGGCCAGCCCCCGCCGGCGGGCCTCCCGGAGCCAGGGGCGAGCCTCCTCTAGGGGGAGGTCCGGGATGATGGCCCCGCAGAGCCCGGCCTCCCGGGCCTCGCGGGCAAAACGCTTAAGCCCGAAACGGAAAAAGGGGTTGTAGTAACCCATAACCACGATGGGCAGAGGGTAGTCTTCGGCGTAAAGCCCGGCCACGAACTCAAGAAAGTCCTCGAGGGAGGGCTGGTGGCGCAAAGCCCTCTGGGTGGCGGCTTGAATGGTAGGACCATCGGCCAGCGGATCCGAGAAGGGGAATCCCAGTTCCACCACGCTGGCCCCGGCCTCGGCCAGCGCCCAGAGGAGGGCCCTGGTGGTCTCGAGATCTGGATCCCAGGCGCAGAGATACGGGATCAAGGCCGCGCGCGCCTTCCGATTGGCTTCTTCTATAGCCTGTCTGACCTTTTCGGCTCCGGTCATGCTGTTTTCCCGGAAAGATAATCTCTCACCGCCGCCACGTCTTTGTCCCCGCGGCCAGAGAGGTTCACCACCACGATGGTGTCCCGCGGGAGACGGTCGGCGATCTTCACCAGGTAGGCCACGGCGTGGGCGCTTTCAAGGGCCGGGATGATGCCCTCGGTCTCGGAGAGGAGACGGAAGGCCGAAAGGGCCTCCTCGTCGTCCACCGCCACGTACTCCGCTCGGCCGCATTCCTTGAGAAAGGCGTGCTCCGGCCCCACGCCCGGATAATCCAACCCTGGGGCAATGGAGTGCGCCCCCTTGATCTGACCCACCCGGTCCTGAAGGAGATAGGTCATCATGCCGTGGAGCACCCCAGGTTCCCCCACGGTGAGGGTAGCCGAATGTCTGTCCGACTCTAACCCCTGCCCCGCAGCTTCCACCCCCACCAGCTTCACCACCTGATCCCGGACAAAGGGGTAGAAGATCCCCATGGCATTTGAGCCCCCACCCACACAGGCGATAACCATGTCCGGCAGGCGCCCCTCGAGCTTAAGGATCTGGCGCCTGGCCTCCCGACCGATCACACTCTGAAAATCCCGGACTATCATGGGATAGGGATGGGGCCCCACCACGGAACCGATCACGTAGAAGGTGGTCTCCACGTTGGTCACCCAGTCCCGGATAGCCTCGTTGATGGCGTCCTTGAGGGTCTGGGTTCCGGATTCCACCGGGATCACCTTGGCCCCGAGAAGTTCCATGCGAAAGACGTTCATGGCCTGGCGCACGGTGTCCTTGGCGCCCATGTAAACCACGCACTCCAGCCCCAAGAGCGCCGCCGCGGTAGCCGTGGCCACTCCATGCTGCCCGGCTCCGGTCTCCGCGATGATGCGGCGTTTGCCCATACGCCTGGCCAGCAGCACCTGCCCCAGGGTGTTATTGATCTTGTGAGCTCCGGTGTGGAGAAGATCCTCCCGCTTGAGGTAGATCCGGAGATGCCCTCCTAGGGCTTCCGAGAGTCGGCGGGCCGGATAAAGCGGCGTGGGACGCCCGGCGTACTCCCGAAGATACCAGGCAAGTTCCCTGCGAAAACCCGAATCCCTCTTCAGGCGGCGGTAAGCCTCCTCAAGCTCGGCCAAAGCCGGCATGAGGGTCTCGGGCACGAAACGACCACCAAAAGGCCCGAATTTCCCTTGTTTGTTGGGTAACATAAAGGCTTTCTTACCCGGTTTTTGATCCCGTTGCAACCTTCAAGCCAGCAGCACGGCCACGATCCCGGTAAGGAAGATGCCATCGAAGGTACCGGCCCCTCCGATAGAGGCCACCGGAGTACGAAGTCTTGGAATATCTTTTAGATGGAGGAGATCCGCTCCGATAAGAGTTCCCAGAGTTCCGGAAATATAAGCCACCACCGGGGCCTTGGAAGGGGCCACCAACACCGCGAAGAGAGCCGCCAGGATAGGCGGAATGAGAAAGGGGACGCCGATCCCCACTCCCGGAATCGGCCGGGCCAGGCGGTAGGTTACATAAGTCAAAAGGGTTGTTCCCAGCACGGGCTCCAGGGAAAGGCCGTTTTTTACCCAGAGGTAGAGGGAAAGGAGGACCGGAATCAGCCCTCCCCCGACATTCAGGGCGATCACGGTGTAGGCTTCTTCTGAAAGACGCGGGACCACATAGGGTACACCGAAGAAGCGCACCAGGGTTTCCTCCAGGGGGTCCGTTTCCCGGCGGACCCGGGCCAGAGGCAGATTTACGTGACTTCCCAAGAGGGAAGCCAGGAGAAAAAGAAAGATTTGGTTCGGGGAAAGGCCGATCTTTCCCGCGGCCACCGTAATAAGACCGATATGAATGAAGAGGAAAAGAAGCCCCAGAAGAAAGAACAGTAAGACCAGGAAGAAAAAGCCAAACGGACTAAAGATAATCATCAGAGTTCCTCTATCCGGTATCCCCGGGCTAAAAGCTCCCGAACGAGGGCCTCTTCGTCCGGAACCCGTTCAAAGAGATCCGGCGGCCGGGTCTCCGGTATGCCGAAGCTTGCCAGAGAGCGAAGACAGATGCAGGCCCGGCCTCCGTCTAATACAAACTGGCGGAAATAAGGGAAAAGACCCGGCTCGCAACGGAGACACCGGGTAACCCCGGCGCCCTTAACTAAAAGGACGTAGCCGGATTTGTCCTGGGGAAGCTCCCGAAGTCTTTCTACAAACCTCTCCCAGGACTCAGGGTGTTCAAGAACGAAAAGCCTCACGAAGCCTCCGTAAGTTTCCGGACCAGAGCCTCCGGAGAGAGGTTCTCCCGCCTTCCGGTGGCCCTCTCCTTGAGTTCCACTTCGCCGGTCTCCCGGAATCTCCGGCCCA
>WFPH01000133.1 GCA_015487645.1 Thermosulfurimonas sp.
GAAAACCCCCTCATCGGGTGGGCCCGGGATCTCCGGCCAGACGGGGCCCTGATCCTGGGAATAAACGGAGAGAAGGTTCCGGTGGAGACTGGAGAGATCATTTACCTTTTTTAAAAAAGCCTTATCCCCTCCTTTTCCAGCACCTCCACGAAGGGATTCCCTTTTTTACGGGCCTCCCATTCCTCCGGCCGCCAGCCTATGGGTTCCACCCGGGGAGCGCTCAGCCGAGCCCGGGAAAGGATCTCCATTCTCTCCCGCAAATCCTCCGGCAACTCCTCGGAAATGATCAGGAGATCCACATCGCTCGCGGCCCCGAAATCCCCCCGGGCAAAGGATCCGAAGAGAATGGCCCGGTAGTTCCGAAATCTCAGGGCCTCAAGATATCGGCGGGCCTCCGCGAAAGCCTTACGGCGTAACTCTTCCCGAAAGGCTCTCCAGCCCTTCACGGCTCGCACTCCACCTCGCGAAGGACAAATTCAAGGATCTTTCTCGCACAATCCAGATGAAACCGGGCATCTTTTTTACGCGGACCTTAGGGTATGACGGGCCTGGCGCAGATAACGTTCAAATTTTTTCATGGCTCCAGGATCCGAAAAAGTCGTTCAACCGCCTCCTCCGGGGTCTCCACATAGGTCACTCCCTCAATGCCGGGCCAGGTCCGAAGGCCCACCACCGGTTTCCACATCTTGAGAGCTAGGGCAATCTCCGAAAGGGTACCGTAACCGCCGGCCACCGCGATCACTCCCTCCACCGAGCGCACCAGAATCACGTTTCTGGCATGTCCCATATCTGTGACTACGGGGATCTGGATATAGGGATTGGCTTCTTCGGCCTTGTTGCCCGGAAGAATGCCCACCGTCAATCCTCCGGCCTCGAAGGCCCCCTTGGCGGCGGCTTCCATCACCCCTCCAAGACCCCCGCAGTATACGATGGCCCTTCTTTCAGCGAGCAGTCGGCCCACCTCATAGGCCATTTCATAAACTTCTGGATTCGCTATACCAGTGCCAATGACCGCCACCCGGCGTCTACTATTCCTTAAATCCATACTCCCCTACCAATTTTACAAATCTTACCGGTTCCAGAGTTTGTCGATAAAACTTCCCGCCTTTCTTGACTACTTTTACCAGATATTGCGACCATTCATCCCCTACCGGCATGACCAGACGTCCCCCTTCGGCCAGCTGTTCCAGAAGGGGCTCCGGAACCCTGGGGCCGGCAGCAGTCACGAGAATAGCCTCAAAGGGAGCCGCCTCGGGCCAGCCCTTGGTCCCGTCCCCCAGTTTGAGGATCACATTGGTGTAGCCCAGGGCTTCTAGGATCTGACGGGCTCTTTCGAGGAGTCCGGGGTGCCTCTCTATGGAATAGACCCACCGGGCAAGTTCCGCCAGGATGGCCGTCTGGTAGCCCGAACCGGTTCCCACTTCGAGAACTTTCTCCGGGCCCTTGAGTTCCAGGGCCTCGGTCATGAGGGCCACAATGTAAGGCTGAGAGATGGTCTGCCCCTCACCGATGGGAAGCGGATGATCAGCATAGGCCTGATCCCGCAGGGCTTCCTCCACAAAGAGATGGCGAGGGACCTTTCGCATGGCTGCAAGAACCCGCTCGTCAGCAACCCCCCGGGCGGCAATCTGTTGAGAGACCATCCGCTCCCGGGCGCGGCGATAGATATCCTTTTCCGGCGAGTAAACTATCATGATCCAGGTTTGGTTACATAGTAAAGACAATCCACCACTTTATCTCCGGAAAAAGTAATCCTCAGGACCTCTACTTCCTCTCGTCCCAATTTCTCTCCCAGACCGGGAATCTTTGCCAGAACATCCCTCTTGAGGTCGTAGTATATCCAGACTTCACGCCCGTCCATAAGCCTTTCCACCCTTTGCGGAGGGCCAAGATAATACCGGACCTCTGCCCGGGTAGTTAGCCCCTTGTGTACCATGCAGGCCTTGGAAGCCAAATTGACCCCCGGCTTAGCCGTGCAGGCCGCTAGCAAAAAAAGCCCCAAAATCAGCCACCAGATTCGCATTTTTCCTCCTGATCTCTTTTATAGTATAATCGATAAGAGACTTTTGCGTAATTCAATTCTCCTCCCTTTGGGAGGGGCTAGAGGAGGTAGAAGGCAACGGATCTTTACCCCTTCTGCGCCTCCCCCAGAGGGGGAGGAGAAGTTTTGCAAAGCTCTCAATAAAAATACCTAAGGAGGTTTTATGCGGTGCCCAAAATGTAAGCTCATAACCTTCGAAGGGAATACCATTTGCCCGCGCTGCGGGGAAGACCTGAGCTCCCTAGCCCAAGAATTCGGGCCCTTTTATCAATTTAACGTGGAAGAAGTCTTCCTCAAGGACACCCTTCTTACCCCCCCTCCTTTTATCGGAGCCCCCGGTCCTCCGGAAGAGATCTCACCCGAGGAGAGCGTGGGAGCCGAAATGCCCGAACTGGAGCTACCCGCCCCTCCTTCAGACTCCGAAGCGGAGGAATCCCCTGCACCCTTGGTAGTAGAAGAGCTCACAGGGGGAATCCCTACCGGGGAATCTTCTTCTGAAGAGGCCCCCAGCGAAGAAGACGTTTTCAAGGAACTGGAAGAAGCCCTCAGAGAGAATTAGAAAGATCAGGGATAGGGCTTTCCCCAGTAATCTTTAAGGCGCCCTTCAGCCAGCGCCCGGGTCTCTTCCAGAGCCTTTTCATAATAGCGCGAGGCGAGAAGGCGGGCCTTGTGAGCCGGAGTAGTCTCGGGATAATTGTCCAAAAGATAGAGTAAACGGTAATAAGCCGCTCGATATCGACCGGTACGAAAGTAAAATCGGGCTACGTAAAGCTCGTGTTCGGCCAGCCGTTCCCGGGCCTTGGCTATGCGTCTTTTGGCTTCGTATACATAGGGAGAGTCCGGAAAATTCTCGAGCAAGCGTCGGTAGGCCTGAATGGCCTTTTTGGTGTTGGTCTGGTCTCGGTCAGGGGAAAGCATCATGCGATAGTAGCAGGTCCCTATCTGAAAAATCACATAAGGAATAGCCTCATTAGTGGGATGGAGTTTTTCGAACTCTTCATAAAGAACAGCCGCCTCCAGATACTTACCCGCAAAGAACTTACAGTCTGCCAATTTCAGTTCGGCCCACAGGGCAAAAGGGGAATCCGGATAACGGTCCCGAATCTCCTCGAAATCCTTTTCCGCAAGCTCGTAATATCCCCTTTCAAAATGTCTCTGGGCCCTTTCCACTAACTCCCGGAGCTTGGCCTCCTGGGGTTGAGGTTTCTTTGTAAACCAGGAAAGGAGCCCGCCTTTCTGCCCCTCTTTCGGTCCACAAGCCGGAAGCCCGACAAAGATTATCAGCAAGACTATCCAGAAAACGAAGCCTCTCATGTCTTCCGCCTTTCAGCCAGGTAATGCTCCGCCATATAAGCCGCCGTAGCCCCGTCACCAGCCGCGGTCACAATCTGGCGACAGGCCTTGGCCCGAACATCCCCGGCCGCAAAGACCCCCGGAAGCGAAGTCCGCATCTCAGAATCCGTCACGATGAACCCCCCTTCGTCCACCGCCAGGACCCCGTCCAGCCATTCTGTCTGGGGTTTTATCCCGATAAAGATAAAAATCCCACCGACCTGAAGGACTTCTTCCTCTCCGGTCTTTACATTCTTTATCCGAACTCCTTCAACTTTCTCTTGGCCTAAAATTTCGGTTACCACCGTGTTCCAGAGGAACTCGATCTTGGGATGATCCAGGGCCCGCTCCTGAAGGATCTTCGTGGCCCGGAGTTGATCTCGCCGGTGGATAAGGTAGATCTTCCGCACAAAGCGTGTGAGAAACAGGCTTTCCTGGACCGCAGTGTTGCCTCCGCCCACCACCGCAATCACTTCATCCCGGAAAAAAGGACCGTCACAGGTGGCACAATAAGAGACTCCTTTGCCGGTAAGCTCCGCCTCTCCGGGAACTCCCAGCTTCTTTGGAGAAGCTCCGGTCGCCACAATCACCGTAGGAGCTACCAGGATTCGGCCGCTAGCCAGGTGAACAAGTCGTAGCTCACCATCTACCGTAAGGCCCACGGCTTCGTCCAGGATGGGTTCAAGGCCCAGAGTGCGGGCATGAGCGGAGAACTTTTCCATGAGTTCGGCCCCGGAGATCCCCTCGGGGAATCCGGGATAATTTTCTACCCAATCGGTCACCAGAACCTGCCCGCCGGGGGAGAGCCTCTCCACCAGAACCGTCTTAAGACGGGCTCTTGCGGCGTAAATGTAGGCCGTAAGTCCAGCCGGCCCTCCCCCGACGATGACCAGATCCAGTTCTCTTTCCATTAGGCTCCCAGCACCTTGGAGATAACAGCCTCAATGGTACTTTTAGCCACCGCTCCAGTGATACTCTCCACCGGCTGACCGTTCTTGAAGAAAATCAGCGTGGGAATGGCCCTGATACCGTACTTTCCGGGGGTCACCGGATTCTCATCCACATTGAGCTTGCAAACCTTGAGCTTGCCCTGGTATTCCTCAGCCAGCTCCTCGATCACCGGAGCAATGGCCCGGCAAGGGCCACACCACGCGGCCCAAAAATCTACCAGAACCGGAATGTCGGACTGCAGCACTTCTTGCTCGAAGTTCTGATCGGTCACCTGACAGACTGCCATAACGCCCTCCTTTTTTTCTTGATCTGAGTTTCCTTAAAACATAATAAACCCCCGGAAACAAGACAACCTCAGAGGTGATCCTGAAGTTCCTCAATGCGTGTAATCTTTAAAAGATCAAGGTGGCCCTTTGGGGGTCTAGCTGTGGCCGGGACCACCGCCTTCTTGAAGCCCAGCCGGGCAGCTTCCTTGAGACGGGTCTCAAGCCCTATCACCCCGCGAACCTCCCCCGAAAGCCCCACCTCGCCGCAAAAGACCATGTCCGCGGGAAGGCCCCGGTCCAGGCGGCTTGAAAGAAGCGCGGCGCAGACCGCAAGATCCGCGGCCGGCTCCCGGATCTTTAGTCCCCCGGCCACATTGAGAAAGACATCCCGATCATAAAAAGAAAGCCCTAAATGTTTCTCCAGGATGGCAAGGAGCATGGAAAGCCGCCAGGGATCAAAGCCCACGGAGGTCCTCCGCGGGGAGGCGAGATAACTTTTCACCACCAGGGCCTGGATCTCAACGAGAAGGGGCCGCGTCCCCTCAAGGGCCGGAAAGACCGCTCCTCCACCCCCGGAAAGGAAAAAGCCCGAGGGGTTTTCCACCGGGATCAGCCCCCGATCGCTCATCTCAAAGACCCCGATCTCGTCCACGGGACCGAAACGGTTCTTAACCGCCCGCAACACCCGATAAGGCCCGGACCGCTCCCCCTCAAAGTAAAGCACCACGTCCACTAAGTGTTCAAGGACCCGGGGGCCGGCGAGAGCCCCCTCCTTGGTCACGTGCCCCACGATGAAAACCGATACCTCTCGCTCCTTGGAAAAACGCAGAAGCCGCGAAGCCGCCTCCCGCACCTGGGAAACCGAACCCGGGGCAGAGGAGAGCTCCGGTAGATAGACGGTCTGAATGGAGTCCACGATGAGGATCCGCGGGGGTTCATCTTCAAGGGTCGCCAGCACCGCCGAAAGATCGTTTTCCGCACAAACCCGCAGGTCCTCCGGAGCCCCTACCCTTTCGGCCCGAAGTCGCACCTGGGCCGGGGACTCCTCCCCGGAAAGATAGACTACCGAAAGCCCCCTCTCCCGATACCCCCGGGCCACCTGAAGGAGAAGGGTGGACTTTCCTATTCCCGGATCGCCACCGATGAGGACCAAAGAGGCCGGGATCAGCCCTCCCCCGAGCACCCGATCAAACTCGCCAAGTCCGGAAACATATCTTTGGGTCTCAACCGCGGAAACCTCATCCAGCCTGAGAAGACGGGCCTTGCGGGTGGCCTTTGAGCTTTTATTCCGGGAAAAATTCTCTGCTTCTTCCATCAGGGAATCCCAGCTTCCGCAACCTGGACAGCGCCCCAGCCATTTCACCGACCGGTAACCGCATTCCTGACAATAGTAAGCCATCTTCAGAACCTGAGGGTGGCTTCCCCAAGGAGATCCTGGAGTTCCCTTTCGGCCTGGTCAGCATCCGGCAGATTGAAGTAGAGGAGCCTTCGAAGATGGGTGAGACTCTCAAGGTCGATCATCTTGAGCTTGACCCCGAAGCCTTCCTCTCCGTGACGGACGACCTCCGCCAGAAAGCGGATTTCGGGTGGAGGTTCCATCCCTGAAAGATAGAACTTGATCTCCACCTCTTCTCCAATATCCGGGAACTCCTCACAAATAAGATAGGCTCCCCCGTAAGCGATATCCTTGAGGGTGGCCGGAACCTTCCTTCCTCTTCGGACGAGAATGGCCTCCGCCGGAAAGACTATACGGAAAAAACGTCGACGATCCACACCCTAATCTTTATCCCGGATTCGGAAAAAGGAAAGGGGGAGGTCGCCCTCCCCCTTTCCTTTGAAGTTCACGCCGGTCTTAAAACCAGTGTTGATACATTATCCGGAACCGCCAGTCGTCCTGGGTTTCGTCATCCCATTTGAGTCCGGTGAGATCGATGCCCTGATGAAGCAGTTTATTGATTTCGGTTTGGGAAGGTTTGGCGGTTTCAATAGTGAGATAAGAAATATCGAAGGTTATATATTGATTGAACCCATGGAAATAATAGTTCACTCCCAGCACGAACTGCTGCATATAGTCCTCAATAGCGTATTTATTATCCGTCGTCTGAAGCAGTCCGAGACCGCTCTTAATAGCGTCCTCCAGCTTGTCATCCATCAAACGCTCAAGATAAGCGTATTTAAAGGTAATTTCCCATTTGCGAGGCACTAAGAAGTAACCCAGGTTGATCCGGAAGCCCATACGGTCCCACGTCTCCTCATCATGTACTCCAGCTAGATCACCTTTGTCAGGATCCTGGATAATCTCCTCCCAGGCCCATTCTACATCCGCGGAGAAACCGCGATGACGGAAAAGCAAGGCTACATCGAACCCATAGTTTTCGATGTCATGAGGATCCTTTTTACCCTCTGTACCGCTCAGGTTACCAAACTTAATACCTCCATTCCAAAAAGCATAGTAATTCCGCCGATCTTTGGTCCAAAAGCCGGAAAGCACCAGAGCCAAAGCCGGGGTGGTGTTGTAGCCGTAATCCCCCTGCATAAAGTAGTTGTTAAAGGTTCCCGGGCCGAGCGGCCCCCGGGGATCGGAGCCGGGAAGGAGGTTAAAGGCCAGGCGGAAGGCGTAAAGGTGATCGTCGCTTGCGGTGTTGCGGTTGCCCTGTGTGTCGCGCCCATTGTACCAGCCGAGCCAGTAGACCAGGAACTGCTTTTTGCCAAAGAGATCGAGCGCCCCGTTCACGTTGATCCCCTGCGAACGATAGAGCAACATCCCCCCGATGGGAAAACCGTTGTCTAAAAGATGGCCACCCACTTTAAGTTTTTGGGTTCCGGAATACGGCCAGTAGCCTTCGCTGTCGTCGGTAAAGATCGTACGGTCGGTTCCGTTCTGTTTGAAGCCGCTCTGCCAGTACTCCATGCTCATGGCCGGAATCTTCATCCGCCCGAACTGGATCTTCACAAAAGGAGCGTACTTTTTCCAGATCACAAAGGCGTCGTGCACGTTGACCTTGCTCTTGGGCTCAAGCTGCACATGCACGTAGTACTTCCAGTCGCGGTTTGGAGCCGTCCCGTCCACAAAGAAGCGCAGACGCCGCATATTGAAGGAGCTGTAATTCTCATTCCCTCCCGAGAAATCCTCATCCCGACTCATGTAAGTGTAGCGGAGCTGGATCCCCGTGCGGAAGCGAAAACGATACTCCCGGTTCTTTTCGGGATTCTTGTACTCGATGCGAAAGCCGTTTTTCCAGTAGGCCTTCCAGTTGACCGGGGCCTTCTTTTCCATGGCTTTTTCCGTCTGGGTCTGGCGTTTTTCAAGCTCTTCGATGCGCTTTAAGAGCATCTGCACCTGGGCCTTGAGCTGCCGGATCTCCTCCTCCTGGGTCATGGCCTTAACCGGCCGAGAGAAGAAAAATGCCAGAACCAAAATAAGCACCCCTGAAAGCCATTTTCCTAAATCCCTCATCCCTCCACACCTCCCTTTTGAATTTCCTTTGGGAGGGGGCCGAACCCCCTCCCCCTCCCTTTTACTCTCCGGACCAGGCTATCAAAGCCACTATCCAACCGATAATCACCAAAATTACTAAGCCCCAGGGAATCATCCCCTCACCTCCTTTTATAGATTAGAAAGGTCCCTGATGTCCAGGGGGCATGGACCAGAGGATGGCCGGAATGGCGAAAGTGTAAAGGGCGGCAAAGGTCACCACATAGCCCAGAACCTTCTCGCTCACCTTGCCGTTCATGAAAAAGCCCGCAAGATTCATGGCCACAAACCACACAAAGGCGATGGAGAAGTGATAGATCCACTTCGGCGTGGGATAGACCAGCCAGTAAACTCCGTAGGCCAGAGTGAGCCAGCCGATAAGGATAAAGACCGCCCCGAGTTGCCGTCGCGGCTTAACATCCCAGATCTCGCAGGCCCCAAGTGCGGTAAAGGCGAAGGCGTACATTCCGGCAAGCCCGGTCACGAAATTGGTAAGCGGCCCGAGCCCCTGCTCCACCATCATGGCGATGAGAAAAGGCCACCACATCACACCCACGGTGAAGGTAACGATACCCACCACCCGTTCGTTGGACTTCCTGCGCTCCGGATCCAGATGCAAAAGACCGTTAGCCAGAAGGGCGGCCGCGCCGAGATAAATGATGGGAGCTACCCATTTGCCAATGGTAGGATCTGCCATCTTGCCTCCCTCCTTTCGTAGATTTTTTAAAAGGCTCCCCCCTACATCCTTTTCTTTTCCCTTAGGTCATGCTCTCACCTCCCTGGGCTTTTATTTTCTCCCACCACAGGGGATGGTGGGTTTTCACATAATCTTCGGGGAGGGTCCCGGTCTCAAACATGGCCCGGAAGCCTTTACGGTTTAAGGGGTGAAGAGCCATGTAAACGTGAATGGGAAGGATGACGAGAAAGATGAAAAAGCCCACATCGTGGAAGAACCGGGCCCAGCGCCAGGCAGAAGGACTAAAGGCGTCCTTGAACATGAGAATGCAACCGGAAACGATCATGATCCCGGTAGCGATGATGGTTAACCAGGCCAGGCACTTCTGGCCGAAGTTGTATTTCCCGAAACGCCCGGGATTAAAAGAGAGGTAGTGCTTTAGGAGCTCCGCAATTCCAGTTATCGGGCTTCCCTCGGGCCAGATCTGCCAGCGGGCAATGTTCTTGAGTTCCCTTAAGGCGAAAAAGGGCACATAGATGAGAAGACCCACCGCGGCCAGCCGATGAAGGACC
>WFPH01000134.1 GCA_015487645.1 Thermosulfurimonas sp.
AGATGTGTATAAGAGACAGGCCGTGCAACCCGAGGAGATCTGGATCAAGGACGGCCGCCGGATCAAACCGCAACGCAAACACCGCCAACCGGACGGTTACTTTTTTCACCGCGCGGTGAAACTCTGTCTGGTTTCCCCCTCAGGAGTGATGCTCCGGCGGAAGGTTTTTGAGGAAATCGGGCTCTTTGATGAAGAATTCCCGGTCTGCGAGGACTACGAGCTATGGCTCAGGCTGGCGGCTCGTTACCCGGTCCACCTCATCCCGGAGCCTCTAGTCATCAAACGGGGAGGGCATCCCGACCAGCTTTCCCGCACCCCCGGGCTCGATTACTGGCGCCTCAGGGCCCTGGCCAAGATCTTCCGCGATCCGGTCCTTACTCCGGAGATGCGCCTTATGGTCCGAGCGGAAGCCAGGCGGAAGGCCGAAATCTTCATCCGCGGGGCCCTGAAACATGGAAACCTCCCAGGAGTCTTCGAAGCCCAAAAGCTCCTGGCCCAATTCGCCGAGTATCCTCTCCCCGAAAAGATAGAATCAGATTCTATCTTCGGCGACCACGGGGCCGGGATCAGTCCGGAAATACGATAGGGAAGATCTCCTCCACGCGGGAGACCAGGTGAAACTTGAGCGCCCGGCGGGCTTCCTCCGGGATCTCCTGCAGATCCTTCTCGTTGCGTCTTGGCAGAATGACCTCCTTGAGACCGTAACGCTTGGCCGCCAGAACCTTCTCCTTGATACCTCCCACCGGCAACACCAATCCCCTGAGGGTGATCTCCCCGGTCATGGCCACCTCGGGTCGCACGGTGCGGCCGGTAAGAAGGCTCACCAGCGCCGTGAGAATGGTTACGCCCGCACTCGGGCCATCCTTGGGGATAGCCCCGGAAGGGACGTGAATGTGAAAGTCGGATTTGTCCAGCAGTTCCTCATCGATCCCCAGTTCCCCGGCCTGGGAGCGCACATAGGTGAAAGCGGCCTCCGCACTTTCCCGCATCACATCGCCCAGCTGACCGGTGAGGATGAGTTTGCGGGTCCCTTTCATGCGGGCCGCTTCCACAAATAGAACCTCGCCTCCCACCGGAGTCCAGGCCAGCCCGATGGCCACCCCGGGCACCCTGACCCGCTCGGTGATTTCGGGAAGGTATTTGGGGGGGCCGAGATACTCCTCGAGGTTCTTGACCGAGACCCTCTCTCCTGAGGTCTCTCCCTCGGCCACCTTGCGGGCCACCGCCCGGCACACGGCCCCGATCTCCCGTTCAAGCTGCCGCACACCGGCCTCCCGGGTGTAATAAACAATGATTCGCCGCAGAGCCGAATCCGTGAACCGCAACTGCGAGGCCTTGAGTCCGTGCTCCTTTAGCTGGCGCGGCACAAGGTACTTTCTGGCGATGTAAAGTTTCTCCTCCTCCGTATAGCCTGGAATCTCAATGATCTCCATCCGATCGCGCAGGGGGGCCGGGATGGTATCGAGCACGTTGGCCGTGGCGATGAAGATCACTCGCGAAAGATCGAAAGGCAACTCCAGGTAGTGGTCGGAGAACTCCCGGTTCTGCTCCGGGTCGAGCACCTCAAGAAGGGCCGCCGCGGGATCGCCGCGAAAATCGGCCCCGAGCTTGTCGATCTCGTCGAGCATGAGCACCGGATTGTTCACTCCCACCCGGCGCAGGGCCTGGATGATCCGTCCGGGCATGGCCCCCACATAGGTGCGACGGTGGCCCCGGATCTCGGCCTCGTCCCGCACTCCGCCCAGCGAGATCCGCCAGAACTTACGCCCCAGGGCCCGGGCAATGGAACGCCCCAGGCTGGTCTTGCCCACCCCGGGGGGCCCAAGGAAACAGAGGATGGGGCCCTTCATCTCCGGATTGAGTTTCCGCACCGCCAGATACTCCAGGATCCGCCTCTTGACCTTCTCTAGATCGTAGTGGTCCTCATCCAGGATGCGCTCAGCCTCCCGGAGATCCAGGTG
>WFPH01000135.1 GCA_015487645.1 Thermosulfurimonas sp.
AAACTAAACAAATATAAATTTTGAACCAATCTAACTTGAAAAACTTCTTTTTCTTTTCTCTTTCGCGAACAAAATTAATTTTTATCATGCTATAAACTCTCTAACAGCTTGAGCAATAGAAATGACGCCAATTTTATTAAGATGCGGAATATACTCTCTATCAAAATCCTTGGAGAAAGCTATTTTAGATCCTAACGAAAATTCCTTTACATCGATTTTTAATTTTTCTTTCAGAAATTTAAATACACCCGGAATATTAGCTCCGCCACCAATAACAAAAACTTCTTCAGGAGAAATATAATATTTACTTTTAAAAATATTAAAACTATTTTCGATCTCTTCTATCAAATTACGTAAAAATTCAGTATAAATCTCTTTTATTGTATAACCCCGCTCATCATCAGGAATATAAAATTGTAATTTTTCAGCTTCCTCCAGAGAAATTTCTAACTCCTGAGCGATATTACGCAAAACATAAGAAAGACCATAGGTAATTTCCCTGGAAAAAAGTGGCCCCATCTTGTCCGTAAATATAGTCAAGGTTTTCGAGAAACCTATATCAATAATTAATCTAGTATTTGGCCCATAAAGAAACTCGAAAAAGTTAGAAATCGCAAAAACATCCACATCAATAGCATTAACAGTAATATTGATTCTAGAAAAAAGCTCCAATAGATTATCAACCTGTTCCTTCTTAGCGGTAGCAAAAATTATCTCATACTTTTCTTTCTCCTTCAAAACAGGAACGTAATCGACATAAATATCGTTTATATCAAAAGGCACAAAACTCTCTATCTCTGAAAGCACTGCCTGATTGAAGTCCTCGCCTTCCACAAAACCAAGGGGGATGCGATCATAAAAAGTAGTATAAGCATAAAGACCGACATTAAGCACGCGGCTTTTAGGTTTTAAATTTTCCAGCAAACTTTTAAAGGCTTTTATAAATTTTTCTTCATCTTTGATAACACCATCTACTACTGTTTCAGGAGGAAGTCGGGTCTGGGAAAAACCGTTTATAATAATGGATGAACCTTTTTGATAGGCTTCGGCAAGCTTAAGGGAATAACTACCTATATCTAAACCTAGGAAACCTCGCCTTCCACCAAAGAGGCCAAAGGATATTATCATTAAACCCCCTTGATTTTTTCATAGCTTACAATTCCAGCGCTTGTCAAGAAGCGAAATTACCTTACAGTTAATAAGATCAAGAGACCTCTGCCCCCTCCCTCCGGGGGGATAGGGGAGGGCCCTCCCCCAGAGAGGGAGGGTGGACTTTTTAGAGGTCTCAAGATCAAAGATTTAGACCGGGAGTTTATGAAGATCTTCCCTCAAGAAAGGATAAGAAACTTTTCCATCATTGCCCACGTGGACCACGGAAAGTCCACGCTGGCGGATCGTTTACTGGAAGCCACCGGAGCGGTCTCCGAAAGGGAGATGCGCGAGCAGTTTCTGGACAAACTGGATCTTGAGCGAGAGCGGGGTATTACCATCAAAGCCCAAGCGGTAAGGCTTTACTATCAGGCCGAGGATGGACAGGTTTACCAACTCAATCTCATCGACACCCCGGGCCATGTGGACTTCTCCTACGAAGTCTCCCGGGCCCTTTCAGCCTGCGAGGGAGCCCTTTTAGTAGTGGATGCTTCCCAAGGAGTAGAAGCCCAAACCCTGGCCAATGTTTACCTCGCCCTGGAAAATGATCTTGAAATCATCCCCGTTCTCAACAAAATCGATCTCCCCCAGGCCGATCCAGATCGGGTCAAGCAGGAAATTGAAGAGATCATCGGGCTTGACGCCTCCGAGGCCATTCTGGCAAGCGCAAAACTGGGGATCGGTACCAAAGAGATCCTGGAAGCCATTGTAAAGAAAATTCCACCCCCCAAGGGGGAACGCCGCAACCCTTTGCGGGCCCTTATCTTCGACTCCTGGTACGACCCTTATCTGGGCGTGGTGGTCCTCATACGGGTGGTGGAGGGACGCATTTATCCCGGACAAAAGATACGTTTACTTTCTACAGGGAAAGTCTATGAGGTAACCAGAGTGGGTATCTTTGCCCCCCATCCCACCTCGGTGGACGCCCTTTATGCCGGGGAAGTGGGGTTCTTCGCGGCAAGCATCAAGGAAGTCCGAGAGACTCGTATAGGAGACACCGTGACCGAAGCCGAGGCTGAAGTGGAGCCCCTTCCGGGATTCCGAGAGATCAAGCCCATGGTCTTTGCGGGAATCTTTCCCGTAGAAAGTGACGACTACGAGGACCTGCGGGAGGCCATCGAAAAACTCTGGTTAAACGATCCGGCCTTCTCCTATGAACCGGAGAGCTCCGCAGCCCTGGGTTTCGGTTTCCGCTGTGGCTTTCAGGGGCTCCTCCATATGGAAATCGTTCAAGAGAGACTGGAGCGGGAATTCGGCCTGAACCTTATAACCACCGCTCCTTCGGTGCGCTATAAAGTGGAACTAACAGATGGTCAGGAGCTCGAGATCGAAAATCCGGCCCAATGGCCCGATCCCGGAAAGATCAAGGTGGTCAAAGAGCCTTACATCCGGGCCGAAATTTATACTCCCAAGGATTATATCGGCCCTATCCTGACCCTGTGTGAAGAGAAAAGGGGTCTGCAAAAAGAGATCCGGTACCTTACCCCGGAGCGCGTACTCATCGTTTACGATCTACCCTTTGCGGAAGTGGTCCTTGATTTCTTTGACCGTCTCAAGTCTGTCTCCCGGGGCTATGCTTCCATGGACTATCAGTTTCTGGAATATCGTCCCGGCGAGCTGGTCAAGATGGATATCCTCATCAATAAACAACCGGTGGACGCCCTCTCAGTGATCGTGCATCGGGAAAAAGCGTATTACCGCGGACGAGAGCTGGTTTCCAAGCTCAAAGAGGTTATTCCACGGCAACTGTTCGAGGTGGTCATTCAGGCCGCCATCGGTTCCAAGATTATTGCCCGCGAAAGGATTCCTCCGCTTAGAAAAGACGTCCTCGCTAAATGCTATGGAGGGGATGTCACCCGCAAGAAAAAACTGCTAGAAAAACAGAAAGAGGGAAAAAAGCGTATGAAAGCTTTAGGACAGGTAGAAATTCCGCAAGAGGCTTTTTTGGCCGTTTTAAGAATTTAAGGAGGAGAATCTAATGCCGGATCTCTGGGAAAAAGTCTGGGATTGGATCAAAAGTATCGTTCTGGCCCTTATTTTGGCCCTCTTTATCCGGACCTTTTTTGTCCAGGCTTACAAGATTCCTTCCGGTTCCATGATCCCCACTCTCCTGATCGGAGATCACATCCTGGTCAACAAACTGGTTTACGGGATTAAAAATCCCTTTACGCGGGAGCCTCTGCTTTACAAGGGGCGATTACCCAAGCGTCAAGAGATAGTGGTCTTTATCTACCCCCGCAATCGCAAGCTGGATTTTATAAAAAGGGTTATAGGGCTTCCCGGAGATATAATAGAGATACGGAACAAAAAGGTCTTTGTGAACGGAAAGCCCCTCAACGAGCCGTATGTACAACACACCGATCCGAACATTTATCCCCCGGAAGTAAGTCCTAGAGACAACTTCGGGCCGGTAAAGGTCCCCCCAGGGCATATATTCGTAATGGGAGACAACCGGGACGAAAGCTATGACAGTCGATTCTGGGGCTTTGTGCCTTTAAAAGACGTAAAAGGTAAGGCCTTCCTCATCTATTTTTCCTGGGACCCGCGCCACTTTCATATCCGCTGGCGCCGGATAGGAAAACTCATCCATTAGGGGAGACGCCCCCAGTCGACGGCCACCAGATGGCCTGCTCGAAAGTAAAGTTTCCGGGCCGCGCCGTTTATAAGAAAAAGATAAAGTCCTTCTCCTTCCGGGCCCTGCCCTCGGGCCAGCACATACATGCCGTTAGGCCCCACCACCGGCCCTTCAAAGGAACCCTCTCCACTTATGGCTAGCGGCGTCCCTCCTTCGGGATCCACGGTAAAAAGGATGAAACGTCCCCTGCGCCATCCGGCAAAAACCAAACGATCTCCCCGGGGAGACCAGGCCGGCGAGACGTTGTAACGCCCCGAGAAAGTGAGTCGCCGGGTCCCCCCGGTAATGAAATCATAGATATAGATCTGAGGACTCCCGGTCCGATCCGAGACAAAGGCCAGATAGTGGCCATCCGGAGAGAAGCTCCCTCCGGTATTGACCCCGGCTCCGCGGGTAAGTCTTTTCACTATCTTTCCCGAAAGATCCAGGAGATAGAGATCGGGGGAGCCGTCTTTGCTAAGAGTCACCACCAGGTGTTTCCCGTCCGGATGCCAGACCGGAGAGGCATTGAGGCCCGGATAGGCCGCAAGAATGGCGGTTTTTCCGGTGGTAAGGTCCAGAAGGCGCACCTTCGGACGCCCTCCCTCGTAGCTCACAAAGGCCAGACGACGGCCATCCGGGGAAAATCTGGGAGCCAAAATAATGGGGGCCCGGTGGAGCACCCGCAGGCCATAGTGGTCGAAGTGCATGAGACAGAGCTCGTCTCCCCGGGGAGTGCGCCGTACAAAGGCCACCTGGGAGTAACTCATCCCGGGGAAACCGGCCATGGCCTTCACCGCCTGATCCACGAAACGATGGATCATGAAACGGCCGGCTGCCTGCGGCCCCCGGAAACGCTTGCGCAAAAGGGCACGCTTCTCAAAAAGATCCGTAAGTTCCAGATAAAGACGAAGAACGGGGGAGAGAGACTCTATTTTTCCAAAAACAAAATATTCCCTGGAAGATAAGCCCTCTAGTGGGGGCTCTTTAAGGATATTAAAAATAAGATGGAGATCGAGATCCTTCCGAAGGATCCCAGTAAGCTCGGCCGAAAGGGGCTCGGGTCCCTTTATTTCCGGAACCCTTACCGGGATAGGCGTGAAGGCCGGCTGGTCCACCACAATGGTGATCTCCCGGGCTAAAAGAGCCGGCCCGAACCAGCTTAGAAGGAGCACCATGAGACCCGCTTTGACAGCCAGGGATCGCAGGGATAACATGATTCAAAATATAGGCTAAAGGAGGCCGCAAGGCAAATGATCATCATTCTCAAGCCCGAGGTAGATCCAGCTGGCCCAGAGGTCCAGCAGATCCTAAATACCCTGCACTACTATCAGGGTATTCAGACCCGGATCTCCGGAGTCACCGGAAAAGAAAGAAAGGTCGTTGAAATTTACGTCATCGGAGACACCTCCCGCATTCCGGAGGAAGAAATTGAACGTTTGCCTGGAGTGGAACGGGTAGTAAGGGTCTCCAAGAAGTACCGCCTTATCGGCCGGCACCACGAAGACCTGGAGGCCCTGGGCTTTGAGTACAATGGGCTTTACTTCGATCAGGATTCATTTCACATCTTCGCCGGCCTTTGTGCGGTGGACACCCCGGAAAACGTGGAGGCCATGTTCCGGGCCCTTCGGGAGGTGGGCCTGACAACTTCCAGGATGGGGGCCTACAAACCCCGGACCAACCCCTATTCCTTTCAGGGGCACGGTCGCAAGTGCCTCCCCTGGGTCTTTGAACTGGCCGGCAAGTACGGCATCAAGTGCATCGCCATGGAGGTTACCAAGGAAATACACATTGAAGAAATCTATGAAGAACTTGAACGGGCTGGACGCCCAACCGGGGTAATGCTCCAGATAGGCACCCGGAACGCCCAGAATTTCGAGCTCCTCAAAGCCGTGGGTAGCCAGACGGAATTTCCGGTGCTCTATAAGCGAGGCATGGGTATCACGCTGGAGGAATCTCTCAACGCCTGCGAATACATTGCCAGCGAAGGCAACCGCAAGATCATTTTCTGTCTCCGCGGGGTCAAGACTAACCTGGGAGAACCCCACCGCAATCTGGTGGATTTCGCCCACGTACCGGTGGTCAAGTCTCTAACACGGCTTCCGGTCTGCGTGGATCCCACCCATTCCGTGGGGCGCAGGCAGGCGGCTCCGGACGGCCTTCAGGAGATCTTCCACATCGCGGCCCAAGGAGTGATCGTTGGAGCCAATGCCATACTGGTCGAATTTCATCCTAGGCCGGAAACGGCCCTCTGCGACGGGCCTCAGGCTCTCACCCTGGAAGAACTGCCACACTTCGTTGAAGACATGCGGGTGGTGAGAGAGGCCTATCTCACGCGCAAGGCCTTGGCACAAAAGTATACCACCGAAGTCTCTTCAAAGGAGGTTCAACGTGATCTGCCGCTATCTTCAGCATGTACCGTTTGAGACCCCAAGAGCCATCTTCGACTGGGCCCGAGAGCGGGGACATTCCCTGGAGGGGATCCACCTCTTTGCCGGAGAAGCCCTGCCCGAGGAGTTTCCGGAGCTTCTGATCGTAATGGGAGGGCCCATGAGCGTCCATGACGAGGGAGAATACCCCTGGCTGAAGGCGGAGAAAGCCTACCTTGAGCGGGCCCTTGAGGCCGGCACCAGGGTTCTCGGAATATGCCTGGGAGCCCAGCTTCTGGCCGAAATCCTTGGGGCCGAGGTCACGAAAAATCCTTATAAGGAGATCGGCTGGTTTCCGGTGAAACTCACGGAGGAAGCCCGGAAGCACCCTCTTTTCAAGGATCTTCCGGAGGAGTTCCCGGCCTTTCACTGGCACGGAGAGACCTTCGGGCTCCCTGAAGGAGCCCTGCATGTGGCCTACTCCGAGGCCTGTCGCCATCAGGCCTTTCTTTACCGCAACCAGGCCCTGGCCCTCCAGTTCCATCTAGAGATGACCCCGGAGGGGGCGGAAGACCTCTTGAAGTATTCGGCCGGGGATCTGGAGCCTGGTCCCTATGTGCAGGAGCCGGAAGAGATCCGGGGAAAGACCTCCTTCTACGAGACCACCCGGGAGATCCTATTTGCCCTTCTTGATCGTTTCGTAAGCCTGTAGCCTGAGGGCCAGGTTCAGGTACTTTTCCGGAGCCAGGGCTTCGGCCCTAAGGTCTTCGGAAAGAGAGAGTTCCCGAAAGATCTCCCTGAGACGGCTTTCGGGCCAAACCGTGGCCAGGTTGCGCAGAAGTTTCTTGCGTCTTCGGGAAAAGGCGACCTTGAGGACCCGAAAAAGGTTGTCCGGCACCTGGACCTCCCGGAAGACCAGCTTCACCACTGCGGAAGAGACCTCCGGCGGCGGATAGAAGTGCCCCGGCGAAAGAACGAACAGGCGACGGGCTTCGGTAAGGAGGGCCGTAAGTACCGAAAGGAGACCGTAGGTTCTGCTGCCCGGAGGAGCCAGGAGCCTTTCGGCCACCTCCCGTTGAAACATAAAGACACAGGCCTTGAACAGACGATATTCTTGGTAAAGACGAAAAAGGAGACGACTGGAAAGATAATAAGGCAGATTTCCGAAAAGGATCAAAGAGGTCCCTATTTCTTCACGAAGGGCCCGGTAGTCGAGCCGCAGGATGTCCCCCGGACGGAGGTCTACCGAAGGGGGCAAGAAAGTTTCCTGCCTTAGGATTTCGAGCAACTTTTCATCCAGTTCATAGGCGATCACTCTAGGAAAGTATTGGGCCAGAGCAAAGGTGAGAAGCCCCAGGCCGGCCCCGAGCTCCACCACAGTTTCTTTCCTCGGGAGATCCGCAAGTTCTACGATGCGTTGCGCTATCTCCAAGCGAGCCAGAAAGTGTTGCCCCAGAGACTTCCGGGCTCTTAAACCGTGGCGGCGAAGTAGCTCCTTCGGGCCCGGCGGTCTAGGAAGCGTACTTTGGGAAACGGCTTCGGGCATAGACATCCAGGTCAAGAGAGGCTTTGCGGCCGGCCTGAAACTCAAAGTAACCTGAAACCGCCACCATGGCCGCATTGTCCGTACAATATTCCGCGGAAGGGAAATGGACCTCAAATCCCAGCTCCCGGGCCTCGGCCTCGAAAAGAGCCCGCAGCCGGCGATTGGCCGCCACCCCTCCCGAAACCACCATACGCTTCAGGGCCAGAGACTCAAGGGCCCTCCTGGCCTTGGCCACCAAAACCTCGGCCACCGCGGTCTCAAAGGCCGCGCAAAGATCATGCACCAGAAATTCCTCCCCGGAGCGCACCAGGTTAAGCACCGCGGTCTTGAGCCCGGAAAAGCTGAAATCGAAGTCCGGACTATCTAACATGGGACGGGGGAGAGGAATCCGCGAAGGATCTCCCTTTTCGGCCAGCCGACTTATCACCGGCCCACCGGGATAACCCAGGTTGAGCAACTTGGCCACCTTATCAAAAGCTTCCCCCGCCGCGTCATCCCGGGTGTGCCCCAAGAGATAGTGCTCGGTGGGGGATTTGACCAGAAAAAGGGCCGTATGCCCCCCGGAAACCACCAGACTGAGCCAGGGGAACTCCAGAGACCTTTCCAGAAAGACCGCTAGAGAATGAGCCTTCACATGATCCACTGGAACCAGGGGTTTTCCGAGAGAAAAGGCCAGGGCTTTGGCAAACGAAACCCCTACCACCAGCGACCCCACCAGCCCCGGCCCGTTGGTGACCGCCAGAAGATCCACTTCTTCCAGGGTGATGCCGGCCTGCCTCAGGGCCTCTTCGGTAAGGGAGTATATGACCTCGAGATGCTTGCGGGAGGCGATCTCCGGCACAATGCCCCCGAAAGGCCGGTGAAGGGCTACTTGCGAGGCCACTAGGTTGGCTCGTACCCTGAAGGCGCCCTCCGTAACCTCCACTACGGCCACGGCCGTCTCATCGCAAGAACTTTCTATGGCCAGGATGCGCATGCCGTATATAATAGCAGAGATGCGCTCCCTTGAGGAATTCCGCAGACGAGTTTCGGGCCACCGGGAACGCCTGAGACGACGTTTCCTAGAGTATGGACTCTCCGCGTTTACGGATGAAGATATCCTGGAGATGCTGCTGGCCTTCGGGACTCCGCGTCGAGACACGCGGGCCACAGCCCGAGAGCTCCTCAAGCGTTTTGGAGGGTTGGCGGAGGTGCTCGAGGCTCCCCTGGAAAAACTCACCGAAACTCCCGGTGTAGGCCCCCGAAACGTGCTACCCCTCAAATTCGTACACGAGGTGGCCCGGCGTTATCTCCGCCGGCGGATAGAAAACCGAGACTATATCCGGAGTGCCCGGGAGGCCTACGAGTATCTGGCCCATGAACTGGCCGACTGTCCTCAGGAGGTCTTCAAAGTCATCTTCCTGGATGCCAGAGGCAGGATCCTGGCGGTGGAGGAGCTTTTCCGGGGGAGTCTTACCGAGACCGCGGTTTATCCCCGGGAGGTCTTCTCCCGGGCCTTTAACCACCGAGCGGCTTCCCTAGTATTGGTGCACAATCACCCGAGCGGGGACCCCCATCCCTCAAGGACGGACCTGGAGCTTACCCGCAGATTGCTGCTTGCGGGGACCTTACTGGCCGTAAACATTTTCGACCACGTGATCATCGGCCGCGAGGGCTATTTTAGTCTGGCCGAGGAAGGTATCATGGAAAAACTCAAACTGGAGATCGGTCGGATATGAAGGTTCGCTTAGCCCGCAAAGCCGGTTTCTGCATGGGAGTGCGAAGGGCCATGCGTCTGGCCCTGAGAGCCGCGGAGTCCTCCGCCAAACCGGTCTACACCTATGGCCCCTTGATCCACAATCCTCAGGCTCTGGCCCTGCTGGAAAAGATCGGCGTGCGCGATCTCAAGAAGATAGGACCTGTTCGGGAAGGAGTGGTCATCATCCGGGCCCACGGTATACCTCCGAAAGAAAAGGAAGCTCTGCTGGCCTCGGGCCTTGAAGTGATAGACGGAACCTGTCCCCGGGTGGCCAAAGTCCAGGCCCTGGCCCGCAAGTACACCCAGGAGGGCTACCAGGTCATCATTATAGGGGACAAGGATCATGCCGAAGTGAAGGGCATCCTGGGCTACACCGAAGGTCAGGGGCTGGTGGTGAGCAATTTCAAAGACCTTGAAGACCTCCCGGAACTCGAAAAATACGTGATTCTTTCCCAGACTACCCAGGACGAAGAAATTTTTGAGCTTCTCTCCCAGGAGATACTCTCGCGTTATCCCGGAGGCCAGGTCATAAATACCATCTGCCACGCCACTCACGTAAGACAGGAGAGCATTCGGGAGTTGGCCCAAAAGTGCGAGGCCATTGTGGTGGTGGGTGGACGGGGTAGTGCCAACACCAACCGATTGGCCCAGATCGCCAGAGAGGAAGGCCGTCCGGCCTATCTGGTGGAAACCCCGGAAGAACTACCCCTTGATGAGCTGGCCCGGTTTAAAGAAATCGGTATAAGTGCCGGGGCCTCAACCCCTAACTGGCTGGTAAACGGCGTGGTGGAAAGGCTCGCAGGCTACGGCAACCCCCTGCGACGTCTCCTTCAGGCCCTCCTTTACCTCCATCTACCGCTAGCAGCCTCCATGGCTGCTTTGCTTGCCGGAACCAGCCTCTGGCTCAGAGGGACCGTGGAGCCTCTCCCGGTTCTGTTGGGCTTCCTTTTGACCTTCTTTGCCCACACCTGGAATTCCCTTTCCGCAAGGGAGATACTGGCCCTCTGTCAACCCTACAAGGCCGACTTTTATCGCCGGCACGAGAAGATTCTGGTTTTGGCCACCCTGATGGCCTTCTCCCTGGCCCTGGTTCTGGCCTATCGGATAAGCCCCCTAACCCTCATGTTTACGGCCCTACTAGGGGGGACCTCCGCGATCTATAGCCTGACCTCCCTGCGGTCTTTCTTTCCTGGCAACAGACCCTTCTTCATCGCTCTTTACTGGACTCTAATCATAGCCTTTTTTAGCCTGGGAAGCTCAAAATCGTGGCTTCTCCACGGACTCCTTCTGGCGCTCGTTTTTGTCCTGTGTCTCTTCCAGGTTTTATATCAAGACCTCCTTGACCTTTTCGAAGACGGTTTTCTGGGACGCGAGTCGCTGGCCGCCTGTATCGAGGAAAAGCGGGCCTTTAAACTTTTAGGGAGTCTGCCCGCCATTGGAAGCCTGTTTACTTTAGGGCTTTCGTTTCTTAAAAGCTCGAAGTTTTTGATCCTTTTGGCTTTGTGGTTCTATCAAATGGGGTTGTTTTTTCACCTCCGTCGGAAGCTCCTTGGTCGAAGGCTATTTCTGGAATATCTGGGCTTGAGCCCCGCTTTACTCTATCTATTTCTGGGTTTCCTCAGCACCATATTTTAAGAGATGTTTAGCGAAGAAGACCATCGTTTTATGCGGGAAGCCCTGCGGGAGGCTGAAAAGGCCTTCCGCGAGGGAGAAGTCCCGGTAGGCGCGGTGCTGGTCTCTGAAAAAGGAGAGATCATAGGCCGGGGACACAATCGGCCCATCTCCCTCTGTGATCCCACGGCCCATGCGGAGATCCTGGCCCTCAGGGAAGGAGCCCGAAGGCTTGGCAACTACCGGCTCCTCGGAACCACTCTTTATGTCACGCTTGAACCCTGCCCCATGTGCGCCGGAGCTCTGGTCTACGCCCGGGTTAAGCGTTTAGTCTTCGGAGCACGGGATGAAAAGTCCGGGGCCTGTGGAAGTCTTTATGATATAGTTCGTGATTCCCGTCTGAATCACCGTCTGGAAGTGGCGGAGGGCTTACTAGCTGAGGAAGCCCGAAAGCTCCTCCAGGAATTTTTCAGGCTCCGAAGGACCGGAGGCCAAACACCTCTGGGGGGTGCAATTTCGGAATTCAGTGTTAAATAATTATAAGGTCAAACGGAGGGGTGCCCGAGTGGTCGAAGGGGGCCGACTCGAAATCGGCTGTGCGGGCTAAAACCCGCACCGGGGGTTCGAATCCCTCCCCCTCCGCCAATCCCTTAAAACTCCGCTTAGTTTTTCTGGATTCTTATTCCTACCAGGTTTCCAGTAGCAATCTTTATTTCTAGATTATCAAGCATTATAATGGCCCCCTAGAGGGGGGTATGCCTTTTTGGGCTAAAAGCGGAAAGCACGGACTTTCGCTCCTAGCCCATACGCTGGACACTGCCGCAGTGGCTTATGAGATCCTATCTCGAGAATCTCGCACTTTCCGAGAAAGGGTCCTTCAAGCCTTGGGATTTCCCGATGAAGTCGGTCTTTCTTTGATAGCAGCCCTTTGTGGACTACACGACCTTGGCAAGGCCACCCCGGTCTTTCAGGCCAAGTGGAAGGAAGAGCGGAAGCGTCTTGAGGCCCAGGGCTTCCCTTTCCCTCCGGCTCGTTTTTTAGAAAACGGGCCGCACCATGGAGCCCTCTCGCAAGTTCTACTAGAGGATCTTTTGCCAAAATATGGGGCTTCCGAAGAAGCGGCTAACGAATTGGCTTTGGCTCTGGCTGCTCATCACGGATTTCCCCCTGCTTCTTCGGAAGTTCAGAGGGCTAGGAGGCCCCACCTCCAGGGCCAGGGCCTCTGGGAAAAGGCCCGGGAGGAACTGCTAAAAACCGTTTTCCAAACTCTCAAGATAGAGGGTCTGCCGTCTCGAAGTATTCGGCCCGAGGGGGCGGCCCTTCTCATGGGGATCACTTCAGTAGCGGACTGGGTGGCCTCAAATGAGGCCTTCTTTCCCCAAGGGCGCGCCGTGGAAGACCATCAGGCCTTCTTCACCCACTCTCAGGAGTTAGCTCGGAAGGCCTTGGACAAGCTCAGCTGGGGCCACAGGTTCGCACTCCCGGCGGTCCCCGAATTCGAAGAGGTCTTTCCCTTTGCTCCCAACGCGCTTCAGAAAGCGGTGGCGAAACTCGTAAAAGGGCTTTATGGCCCCGGTTTTCTCCTGATCGAAGCCCCCATGGGTAGCGGCAAGACCGAGGCCGCCCTCTACGCCCACCTAGTGCTTTCCGCAAGGGGCGAGGCGCGCGGTCTTTATATGGCCCTTCCCACCCAAGCTACGGGAAACGCCATGTTCCGTCGGTTAAGACGGTTTTTGGAGTCCCTGAGCCTTGAAACCCCTCTGGAACTCCAGCTCCAGCACGGAACCGCGGTTCTCAATTCGGAGTATCTCGAACTTCGGGCCGTGGGCGAGGAGGAGACCGAGGGCGTACGGGCCAGCGAATGGTTCTCGCCGCGCAAGCGGGCCATGCTCGCCCCTTAC
>WFPH01000136.1 GCA_015487645.1 Thermosulfurimonas sp.
ACTTCCCATGGTCTATGTGACCTATCGTCCCTACATTCAAATGCGGCTTCTTCCGCTCAAACTTCGGCTTCGACATCTTCTCCCCTCCTATTTTTAATCAAACCCTGGAGCCCACGACCGGACTCGAACCGGTGACCTCTTCCTTACCAAGGAAGTGCTCTACCTCCTGAGCTACGTGGGCTCCTTATACCTTTTAGAGCGGGAGACGGGACTCGAACCCGCAACCCTCAGCTTGGAAGGCTGATGCTCTACCACTTGAGCTACTCCCGCCCCTTAATTTCATAAAACTGGTGGAGGGGGGAGGATTCGAACCTCCGAAGGCTGAGCCATCGGGTTTACAGCCCGACCCCTTTGACCGCTCGGGAACCCCTCCATCAAAAAAGCAGGTCTGAGGTCTCAGACCTGCTTTGCAATTATAACCAAAGTCCTGTAAGTGTCAAGAAGATCAGGCCGTCTGGCCCTCCTCGCTAGTCCCTTCCTCTCCCTCCTCTTCGGTGGCTTCCGGAGCAGAAATCTCCTCCGTGGTCGACGGAGCCGCCTGAGCCTCCAGAGCGGCCATCTTGGCACGCACATCCCGGCTGTAGAGATCGAATACATAAGCCGTAGTGCGATAGACGAGGTGTGCGAACTTAGAATAAGGTACGCTCAAGAAGAGCATAGCCACCAGAATGAGGTGAACGATATAGGCTACACAAGACCAGTCATTTTCGAGCAAACGCAACCCTTCCGTGGCCAATCCAGAAAGACCTACCAGCAGAATGAGCCAGAGCAGAAACCAGTCCTGATAGGAACTCGAAAGGGACCCCTCAAGCGCCGCCCGGGATCGATTCGCCATAAGGGCCAGGCAGCCATAAATGAGCATAATAGCCCCGATATTGGCCAAAATCTTGATGGGATTATAGAGGGGCCAGGGCGTATGAAACCCCAGAATATCCGCCCCCACAAAAACCGTGGTGGTCACAATGGCCAGAATCACAAAGGCCCAGAGAACCATCCGGTGTCCATTGAAACGCCAGCGATTGGCCCCGCACTCCTGGAACCGACTGTGGGCCAGAATCTCCTTGATGGCCGGCACGAGATAGGTAACCAGAATAGCCCACAACCCCAGCCTATACGCCGCCGGAATCTTGGCGTTTTCCATCAAACCACGCCACAGACGGTTTACCCCGATAGCCACCATGATAATCACAAATACAGTCAAGGGCACGAACAAGGCATCGATCATCAGCACCCGACGCCCTTCATCATGGGGATACCCCATGGGGAGACTTCCCACCCACTCCGAAATAGGAGGATGGAACCACGACATCACAAACAGCACCAGAAAGGCACAGATCAGAAAAATGATCGGCAACCCCCAGGGCTTGTTGTAAAAGGTCCACAGGAACTTAAACTCCGAAAGCTCACGCACCGCCATATTCCGAAGCGCTCCCAGCACATCCCCAGGCCGAGCACCCCGCGGACAATAGACCGAACAATCCCCACACTGGTGGCACAACCAGAGAGCCGGGTCCGAAAGCAGCTTCTCCTTGAAGCCCCACTGCCCTAGAAGCATTTGTTTCCGGGGAAAGGGCACGTCCTCGGTAGCTAGAGGACACACCGAGGCGCAGGTGGCACACTGATAACACTTCTTGACCGTATCCCCTCCGGCAGCCTGAATCTCCTTTACCGTTTTGACATCGGGCTCTATGCGGGCCATATTCTACCTCCTTACCATCCCTTAAATGGGCTTTCTCCGTATTCCTGGAGAAACTCTATGAAGTTACCCATAATCTTGGGCAACTTCTCCACCTCATCAATGGCCACGATCTCTAGAGTCACGCGCTCGGTCTCGAGAGCCAGCTGCTGGAGGGTCTCGGCCACGTTCTCCATCCGCCGGTTGGCCAGTTCACTACCCTTGATGAAATGACACTGATAGTTTTCCCCGAACTTACATCCCAGGAGCAACACTCCATCGAAGCCCTTGCTCATGGCGTCTTTCACGAAGGACACGTTCACCGCTCCCAGACACCGCACCGGGATCACCCTGAAGGCCACCGGGAGATTTAGCCGCCGGTAAGCAGCCATGTCCAGGGCCGGGTAAGCGTCGTTCTCGCACACCAGGGCCAGCACCCGATAGAGCCCATAGTCCGGCTCAGGCATCTCGCAGGCCTTAATCATCTGGGTAACCATATCGATACTGTAGTCTTTGAAATTGATAATACGCTGCGGACAGGCCCCGAAACAGGTTCCACAACGACGGCACCGGGTGGGATTGGGCATGGGAGTACCGTCCTCGGTCTCATCCAGGGCCCCGAAGGGACATTCCTCCGTACAACGCTTACACTGGGTGCACATCTTGAGATCCCACTCCGGATAGGCAAAATCCCAGGTCCTCGGATGCACCGCATGCCCCATCTCAATGGCCTTGAGACACTGCAGCGCCTTGAGCGCCGCTCCGGTAGCATCCTCCATGGCCTGGAAGATGGTCATGGGCTGGTGCACCGCTCCGGCGGCGTAGATACCCGTACGGCGCGTTTCATAGGGGAAACAGATATAGTTGGAATCCGCAAAACCGTAGAAAAGCTCCAGCTCCGGAAAACCGTGCCCCTGCCTGTACTCCAGAGGAATGATGGGATCCTCAGCCGTGGCCGGCACCATACCCGTAGCTAAAACCACCATATCTACGGGAACTTCTATCTCCTCACCGAAAAGGGTCTGATCCACCTTTACTAGCAGTCTGCCATTTTCTTCCTGGATCTCTTTGATTTCGCCTTTGGTAAGGAAAACCCCAGGATCATCCTGCATGGCCTTATAGAAGTTTTCATAGATACCGGCCGTGCGCATGTCTTTGTAAATGATGTAGGCCTTGGCCTCCGGATCGGTTTCCCTCAGGTACTTGGCCTGTTTGAGAGAAACCAGACAGCAAACCGAAGAACAGTACGGGAGATGATTTTCGTCTCGCTGGCCAGCACACTGAATGAAAAGCACGCTTTTGACCGGAGCCCCGTCGGATTTCCGCTTGAGCTCACCCTTGGCGCACATTTCCTCAAATTCCACATTCGTGACCACATCCGCAAACTTGCCGTATCCCAGATCCTCAAGCTTGGAGGCATCGTAGGGTTTCCAACCCGCGGCCACCACAATGGCCCCTACCTTGACTTCCTCCTCGCTTCCGCCCTTCTTAATCGTTACCGTGAAGAGACCCGGCGCACCCTTGATACTCGTGACCTGGGCCCCGGTATGGACCGTGACATTCTCGTTCCCCTGAACCTCGGAGATGAGTTTCCCCACCACCGGCTCGGAAAGCCCATCAAAAGGCGGCTCGGCCTTAACCTGGGCCTTCATCTTGGCCACAAATCCACCAAGCTCTTTCTCCTTCTCCACAATGATTGCCGGATGACCGGCCTTGGCCACCTCAAGGGCCGCCGTCATACCGGCCACCCCGCCCCCGATCACCAACACCGTCTTGGAAATCTCCTCCTCGGGCTTGTAGGGTTCAGGGGCCTTGTAACTCTGAAGCTTGGCTACCCCCATCCGGATATAGTCCTTAGCGAGGGACATAAGCTCATCTTTAAAGGTCACCCCCTCGGCCACTTCTTTGCTGTCGTCCACCGACTCCTCGTCTTCACCCGGCACCGGGAAGCGACTCCAGACCACACCTTCCCGGAGATTGACCCTCTCTACGGCCACCTTGCCGAAGTTGAAGACATCATAATTTACCCGTGGAGAACAGGCACAAATGGCCACGGCCTCAAGCTCTTCGTTCTTGATAGTTTCGTTAATGAACTGACAGCCTTCTTTACTGCAGAGAAACTCCCGGGAGGCCACAAACTGAGCCCCCTGATCCCGGGCCGCAGCCTCTAGATCCCCTACCTCAAGCCTATCTCCTATATTACAAGAAGTGCAGATAAAGGCGCCGATCTTCATGGATTACCCCCTTACAATGGTCTGTATGGCTTTAAGAGCGGCGGCCGTAGCCGTCTCGTTAGAGGTCATAACATCCAGCGGCAAGCGGGCACAGCCGCAGGCATACATCCCTTCCGAAATCTGCACGAATCCGTTTTCATCCACCGAAACCCCCGCAGGCACGGCCTCTCCCGCCAGCGAGGGCTGCATACCAACCGCCAGTACCACCATATTTACCCGCTGACTCACCTTCTTTCCGGAAAGGGTATCCTCCGCCGTCACAATAAGATCCTTGGTCTCCGGATCTTCCTCGATCTTGGCCACCTTGCCTTTGATAAAGTTGATCCGAGCCTCCTCCTGAGCCCGACGCAGGAACTTCTCATAACGCCCAGGAGTACGGATATCGATATAGAAGAAATAAATGTCCGTCTCCTGATTCTGTTCCGCCAGATAAAGACTCTGTTTAAGGGAAGCCAGACAGCAAATATAGGAACAGTATGGCAAATGGTTCTCGTCTCGAGACCCTGCACACTGCACAAAGGCCACGGTCTTGGGTTCCGTCTGATCCGAGGGCCGCAGGATCTTGCCCCCGGTGGGTCCATTAGGGGAAGCCAGCCTTTCCATCTCCATATTGGTGATCACGTTCTCAAAACGCCCATACCCCAGATTGTCGAGCTTCCTGGCATCGTAAGGTTTCCAACCGGTGGCCCAGATGATGGCCCCCACCTCAAGCTCCACGGTCTGAGGCTGCATATCGGGATCGATGGCGTTATACTTGCAGGCTTCTTTAATCCTCTCTAAATCACCCTCCGCCAGAGCCGACTTGTCTAACACATAACGCATGGGAAAAGCCATGGGATGAGGGAGATAAATAGCTTTAGTCCTGGAACGACCAAAATCGAAGGTATTCTCCCGTTCGCCCTGGCAAACCTTCTCACACTCTCCACACGCCGTACAGTTTTCATTCACATACCGCGGGGCGATTTCTACCGTGACTTTATAATTCCCCGGACCACCGGAGATATTTTTAACAGTAGCCATGGTATAGACCGTAATACGGGGATTGGTCTTGATCCGCCGATAGTTCATTTCCAGACCGCAAGTCGGAGGACAAAGCTTGGGGAAGTAATAACGAAGCTGCGCGACCCGACCTCCCAGCGAGGGTTCCTTCTCCACCAGATAAACATCGTATTCCATTTCGGCCGCTTCCACGGCCGCCGTGATACCGCTTATCCATCCGCCTACCACCAAAATCTTATCGTAAGCCATAACCGCCTCCTCCAGGTTTTATAAACCCTTGGCTTGTGCCGAAGGCCCGACTCGGCCTCCCGCCCAAACCAAGAAGCAAAAAAGAGGGGGCCTTGCGGCCCCCTCGCAAGATGCCTCTCGCTTACGGACCCAGCGGATCGGGGATGATCTGGATGTAGGGGAACTTCTCCATCTTCCACTCCCCGGTCTCGGGGTCCACACTGGAAAGGGTGAAGCAGCGCCAGTTCTGGTCATCGAGCTCGGGGAAGTCGGCCCGATAGTAGTAACCGGGATAACGGGTCTCCTCACGGAAGAGGACGTGCCGCAGGTGAGCCTCCGCAGTCCAGACACGGTGGATGTTCTCCCAGGCCCGCATAAGTTCGTGCAGATCCCGGGCCGCAGCCTTCTGCATGTCCTCCTTGAGCATGGTGAGGAGCTCGAGCCCCGTCTCGAGCATGATCTTGTTGGTCTGATAGTAGGTGGAGGTTCCGGCCACATACTCGTCCATGATCTTCATGAGACGGTTCTGAATCTGCCGCGGCAGGAGGTAGTTGGGGTTGATCTCATAGACCGTGGTGGCGTTCTTGAACTCCTGGAAGCGATACCAAGGACCATAGATCTCCTTCTTGTAATCTTCAGGGCTCCGCTTCGGAGTGGGCTTGAAGTCCTTGTGATCCAGGCAGAACTTCACCATGGCCTTGGCCGCAATACGCCCCTCCACATGAGAACCGGAGGAGAACTTGTGCCCGCAGGCCCCCACGGTGTCACCGGCGCAGAACATACCCTTAACGGTGGTCATCCGGTTGTAAAGCCCGATCTCCTTCCAAGGCTCCTTGTACTCCTCGGGCACCCAGTCCTCATCCGGACCGCAGCACCAGGCTCCGGCGCAACCGGCGTGCGAACCGAGGAAGTAGGGCTCGGTGGGCATAATCTCGGAGGGCTTCTTCTCGGGCTCAATGTTCAAACAGGCCCACAGACCGGCCTGGGTCACGCACATGTCAAGGAAGTCTTCCCAGGCCTCGGCCTCAAGCTTCTTGAACTCTTTCTTGTCCATGGTCTTCATGGACTCCTGGAGGGCCCACTCAGTATGCATGAAGATCGGCCCACGACCCTCCTTCATCTCGATAAGCATGGCGTGGTTACGGAGACAGGTACCCACCACAGAGGCCTCGCTGTAAGGAGCAAACTTCTTAAGCTCGTCTTTATGCTTGGCGATGTAGTCCTCGTCGAAGGCGTTGGTCGCCCGAGCCTTGAAGAGGAGGAACCAGGCCCCCACCGGACCATAACCATCCTTGAATCGGGCCGGCACGAAACGGTTCTCCATGAGAACCAGCTTTCCGCCGCTCATGAGGACCATGGCGTAACCGGAACCGGGGTTCCAGACCGGATACCAGGTCCGGCCCATACCCTCACCCTGAGAACGCGGACGGAAGATGTTCACCGCACCACCGGTGGCGATGAGAGTGGCGTTGGCCTTGATGATGTAGACCTTGTTCTCACGGACCGAGAAGCCCACACCACCGCAGCAGCGGTTGGGCTCATTGGCGTCCATGAGAGGCCGCACGATGAAGACACGCTCCAGGATCACACCGTTCTCACCCAGCTGATCCATGGCGTTTTTAGCAGCCTCGGCCACGATTACCTTATAGGACTCACCGTTGATCATGATCTGCCAGCGACCGGAGCGCACGGGCTTGGCACCACCCTTGAGAGTGAGCCCCTTGGCCTTGGCCTCAGCACCGTCCAGGGTCTTCCCATCCTCGGTCTTCTTCCAGATGGGAAGCCCCCACTCCTCAAAGCAGTGCACCGTGTCGTCCACGTGACGCCCCACGTCGAAGGAGAGATCCTCACGGATGATACCCATCAGGTCGCAGCGGACCATCCGGACATAGTCATCCGGCTTATTCTCGCCGATATAGGTATTAATAGCCGAAAGCCCCATGGCCACCGCCCCAGAACGCTCAAGGGCAGCCTTGTCGCACAGGACGATCTTGAGACCGGCCTGCTTGGCCCAGCGCACGGCCTCCACGGCCGCACCGCAACAGGCCATACCACCACCTACCAGGAGAATATCAGTCTCCATCTCCACGACTTCAGGCTCGGCACACTCCAAACCAGGGTTATAAGACCAAATCCGACCCATAATTTCCCCTCCTTTCTAAATTTTTCTAAAAATTCTCATCAAAATTATCCCGCAAACTTGATACAAACCGGATTCTCAGGGGTAGCCGGGGTTACACCGTCAGCGATCTCCGTAAAGAGACGATTGTCACCAAGAGCGCTCATATCAGGATCCGGCTTACCCACCGTGGGATCCGCAGAACCCTCGGGCGTGGTTCGGATGGGGAACTTAAAGCGCTTCACCACACCATTCCGGAACTTAATGGTCCACATAATGTCCGTGGTCCCCCGCATGGGCTGACAGGAAGCACCCAGAGGCGAAAAGTCTGCATAGTGCCGCACGGAGATAGCGCCCTGAGGACAACTCTTCACACAGCTGTAACACTCCCAGCACTGGTCCGGCTCCTGATTGTAGGCCTTCATGTTCTCAGTGTCCAAGATCATAAGGTCATTGGGGCAAATGTACATACAAACCGTCCGATCACCACCCTTACATCCGTCACACTTTTCAGGATTTACGTAGCTCGGCATACTCCCTACCTCCTTGCATTATTTTTGGGCCCATCCAGGGCCTGATCACTTACCATTACGTAGCCAAATCTCAGCAAAGTTTCAACTCTCATTTTTGAAAACTGTCCCACTTTACTCTTTAAATTCCCTACTTCCCTCCTCCAAACTGATCCTTTCAGACTCTTATTCCTGAATCTCGGGCGGCGGCAGATACTCAGACTCCTTGGCCGCCATCTCCTTGATCTCCGCGATCTTAGCCAAAACGCCTTCCACCACTTCGGGCCCCAAAGACTTCTTCTCCACTACCTGATTAAAAAGCTCCCGCATAAAGGCCACCGGCACATCCGTGATGGCTCCCCGGGAGTCCACCCTGGCCGTCTCAAACTCGGCCAGAATCTTATCCTTCAACTCCTCGTTTACCTCCACCTCGAGGAGCCTGAGCTCGCCCCCGAACATGTATTTAATATGCTCCTCAAGGCCTGTCCCCCTGAGTTTCGCCATCCGATTGTCGTCCAAAAGCACCACCATAAAGTAGGCCATCTCTCTCCCTCCTAGCTGATTTTTATCTTCTTAGAGGTCCTCCAAGTCGACCTCGAGTTCTTTCTCCTTATTGATCACGTACTTCTCATTACAGAACGGATACCCGAACTGCTTCCACCACTTGACCACCACCTTGTAGACCTCGGGCCGCATGATAATGCTCGGCGGCTGCACACCCTCGGCCACCATGCCCCGCAGGAAGCTTCCAGAGAGCTTCTCCCGCTTGTGGCCACAAGTCTCGGAGTAGGCCATCTCCTTACAGGTGGGGCAGTAAGAGAACTCCCGCATATTCTGGGGCCGGATCTTAAGCCCGTAAGGAACATCCGTGGGAGGGGCCGGGAATCCAAAACTCGGAATACCCTTGGTCCAGAGGATCTGGGTGGCGAACTTGTCATAGTATTCACCCACCGCCGCATGGTCACGTCCGAACATGTGATGAGTGCAGCCCATGTTCTGACGGATGATTCCGTGTAGCAGGGACTCAAGCGGATTGCCGTAACGCATATCCCAGAGCACGATACTCACCAGATGCCGCTCGGGCTTGATGTAACCATACTTATTTACCGCCTCATGGGCCTCCACAATGGCCTCGTCAGGATAGTCACCGCGCCGCTTCACCCCGATCACGGCGTTGACCAGGATACCGTGACAGGGCTCCACATCCCCGGTAAAGGCCGCACACTTCATGAGGAACTCATGCCCCACGTGAGGCACGTTACGGGTCTGATGGTTAATCACCGTACGCCAACCACGCTTCTCGAACTCCTCGCGGGCCTTACGCGGAGGGAACCAGAATCGATCGAAAGGCGGTTTAAACTTGGGCGGATTGATAATGGTATACTTTCCGGCCAGCACCCAGGGCTGATGGCTCCGGTAAATCACCCAACCCGGATGCTTCTTATCAAACTTCTGCTGCACCACCTCGGGGTTGGTCTCCGGATCACCGAAGGTCTTATAGGCGAGTTCCTCGGGATCAATCTCATAAATTTCCTCAATATCGAGGATGGCAAAAGGCTTGCCCTTCAACGTGAGCCCCAGACGATCACCAGGCTCCACCCCGAGCTTGTTCAGATCATCCTTACTGATGTCAAAAATTAGCGGGTAAGGGAAAATCCACTCGTTCAACAGACGCCGCTCTTTGAGAACCCGCTCCACCTCGGCCTGTTTCATAGAACCCTCAACCGGGCTAAAGAAACCGTAACAGATAGACATAATCTCCCGGTACACGTTGCGCACCGGCACCCCAGTCTCATAATGAAGCGTAGGCTTGATTTCATAGACCGCATTGCAGCTCTTCCAAATCTTCCTGGCCACCGCTTTGTCTTCGATCACCCTTTCCACCAGACGCCCGCCATGAGGCAGAGGCCGCTCAATCAAAAGACCCGACATCACACACCTCCTTCTCAGACTTTATTTGGAAATCTCGTAGAGACCCCATGCTGTTTTTCCCGGTTATAGAATCAGATGGCCCGGTTTGTCAAGACGCAATTCTCGGCCTTATGGCAAGTTTTTCAAAATTTGCTAAAAAATTCCCATGCAGAGAAAAACAATCGGATTAATACTTGCCGGAGGCCTGGCCCGACGTTTTGGAGGGGGGAAAGCCCTGGCCCATCTTCAAGGCAAACCCCTTATCCTCTGGGTAAAAGAAGCCCTAGAGCCTTTCTGCAATGAAATATGGCTTTCTTTAAGAAGTCCGGGGCAACCCGAAGTCTCCTTAAAAACCCATTTTGAACGCACGATTTGGGACCTTTTTCCCGGACAAGGCCCCCTTTCGGGTCTCCTGTCAGCCCTGAAAGGGCTTTCGCCGAAAGAAATCCTCCTGGCGGCCACCTGCGATCAGCCCTTATTGCAGCCCCGGCTTCTCCAAAAATTGATAGCCGCTTTTCTAGAAGGCTCTTACTGGGTCGGATTCTGTCTCAACCAGAAAGGAGCTCCCGAACCATTTCCCGGTCTCTACCACCCAGAGGTTAAAGACTCTCTCGAAAGATATCTCCTTTCGGGAAGAAGATCGGTCAGAGGCTGGCTGGAGGAGCTCCCATCCGAGAAAATCCTTGGCTTTTCCTTTGAAAGCTGGTATCCTTTAGATAATCAGGCTCTGAGCTTCCTGAATGTCAACTTCAGGGAGGATCTCAGCCAACTGGAGAGGCTTTTAAATTGAAACGCTCTTGCGTACTATGTATCGATGACGACCCCACCATCCTTGAATTGCTGGGCGACTATCTGGAGGCTCTGGGCTATGAGACTTTAAGGGCTCCCAACGGTGAAAAAGGGCTGGAATTGGCCCGGCAACATCTCCCGGATCTTATCCTTCTGGATGTCATGATGCCCGGACTTTCGGGTTTTGAGGTCTGTCGAGAGCTTAAAAAAGATTCGACCACCCGGGACATCCCGGTAGTAATGGTCACGGCCCTGGGGGAGATCGAGGACCGGGTACAGGCCCTGGAGGCCGGAGCCGACGATTTCCTTACCAAGCCGGTGGCTTTGCCGGAGCTCAAGGCCCGGGTGAAATCCCTTCTGGAGGTCAAGGCTTACCGAGATCACCTCAAGCGGCACAAAGAAGCTCTGGAAAAGGAGGTGGCCTTAAAAACTCAGGAATTACAGAAGGCCTTCGAAGCCTTGAGAAAGGCCCACCAAAAGATCAAAGACCTCTCCCTGGAAGTCATCTTGCGTCTCTCCCGGGCCGCCGAATATCGCGATGAACATACCGGGGAGCACATTCGCCGGATGGCCCACTATTCCGCTCTGGTAGCCCGCAAACTGGGGCTGAATGAGGAAGCGGTGGAAAGCATCCTCTACGCGGCTCCTCTCCATGATATCGGAAAAATCGGCATCCCGGATCAGATCCTCTTAAAACCCGGCCCCTTAGATGAAAAAGAATGGGAGATCATGAAAAAACACACCGAGATCGGAGCCGAAATCCTCCGGGGAACCCAAAGCGGTTTCGTTAAAGTAGGAGAAATTGTGGCCCTCTACCACCATGAAAGATGGGACGGGCAAGGGTATCCGCGAGGTCTCAAAGGAACGGAAATCCCTTTAGCGGCTCGCATCGTGGCCGTGGCCGACGTCTTCGACGCTCTCACCAGCGACCGTCCCTATCGCAAGGCCTTCTCGGTAGAAGAAGCCTTTCAAATCATAGAAGAAGGGCTGGGAAGCCAGTTCGATCCCCAGGTGGGAAAGGCCTTTTTGGAATCCCGGAAAGAAATCCTCCGCATTAAAGAAACCTTCCAGGATCATGAAGTCTCAAAACTTTATCAATTAGTAAAGAGCTTACACAAATCCCGGTGAAAAGGACATCCCTTATCCCAGAGGAATACGAAGTTCTGAACAATATTCTCGAAGAATTAGATCAGTCCCCGGGCTTATTTTTCAACCGAATTTGTGAAATTATTCGGGAAAAAAGTCGAGCCGATCTGGTTTGGTTGGGTTTTTTAGATAAAGATGGCTCGGTGAAACCCAAGGCCTATTCCGGAAAATTTTTTGCCTACCTCAAGGATCTACGGATCAATGTCTTCCATCCTCAACTCTCCCGAGGGCCTACCGGGCAGGCCATCCTTGAAAAAGAACCGAGGGTGGAGTCTGATATTTCTACTTCCTCGACCTATGCTCCCTGGCGAGAACGGGCTCTTTATTTCGGTTTCAAGTCCTCTCTCGCCCTGCCCCTCATCTATCAGAAAAAGGTTTTCGGAACCCTCAACCTCTATTCCTTAGAAAAAAACTTCTTTGATCCCCAGAAAATTTTCGAACTGAAACATTGCGCCCAACAGGTAGCCCTGGCTATAAAAATCTATGAACGTTTTGAAAAACTGGGACGGGACAATCATGTTCTCAAACACCGTTTAGAACAACTGGACCGCGAACTTAAGGAAAAAGAACTCCATCTCAAACACCTGGAAGAATCCAGAGATCGCTGGCTGGCCCTTTTAGGACACGAGTTGAGAACCCCCCTCACCTCCATTCTGGGTTTTTCAGAAATGTTGCTTTCCGGCCTTTTTGGCAAGCCTACGGAAAAACAGATCCGATACCTTAAACACATCAAAAAAAACGCCGAATTTATCCTGCATATCCTAGAGGAACTCCAAAAACTAGCTCGGTTCAAATACAATCGGTCCCTTTCCTCGGAAGTTTTTTCTCTAAAAGAGGTAGTCCAAAGTACAATTTTTCTTTTAACCGAAAAAATTAACGAAAAAGAAGCCCAAATAAAAACCGATTATGAAGAAAAATTCAAAATAAAGGGTCAAAGTCATATTGTTCAAGAAGTTATTTTTAATCTTCTTTCAAACGCCTTAAAATTCAGCCCTCAGGGGGGAAAGATTTTCCTTCGGGCTCGTAAAGAGACAGACCTTAGAAAAAGAAGCTGGGTAGCGCTAGAGATTGTAGATGAAGGGCCGGGCATAAAACCTGCGGATTACTATCGCATCTTCAAGCCTTTCGTGCAAGCCGGAGAGTTTTACACCGAAAAACCCATGGGCTTGGGTTTGGGGCTCAGTCTTTCACGGGAACTGGTCGAGAATCAAGGGGGCGTGCTTCTGGCTTTGCCTTCCGCCGAAGGAGGCCATTTTACCATCTTCCTCCCGGAAACACCGCTAAAAGAGCGGAAAGATATCGAGATTCTTCTCCTGGAACCTCGGGCCGAAGTAGTCTATCGTCTGGCTTTGATCTTTGCGGGAGAAGGTTTCCGTAGCACGGCTTTTCCCGACAAAGAGCCCCTTCTAACAACCCTTAAGGAAGAAAAAGGAACCTTTGTGTTAGCTCTCGATCCCTGGGAACATCCCCGAGAAGCCCGGGAGCTTTTTCTTTCTCTGGAAAGAGAAGATCTCTTCTTTCCCACCTTTCTCTATCGGGCCGAAGGTCAATCGTTAAAGTTAGCCCTAACCGCCCATTTCTTCTGTCTTAGACCCCTTAATTTTCCCTACTTAAGAAAACTCCGGAGAAACTATTTGGGTCTTTTCGAAACCTTACCCTCGCGGGTCTTCTTGGGAGCCAGACCTCATTTAGCTTGGGAAGCCCAGAGATTGCTTTCGGCCTTAGACCTGGAGTTGGTCTCTCATCCCGGAGAGGCCGAGGTAGTAGCCCTGGACTTAGGATTGACGGCGGAAGAGCTTCTGCAAATCGTAAAGCAAACCGGATCGAACAAGCCTATTTTTATGAACTTTTCGGACAGCGGCCTCCGTAAGCCAGAGATCATTGATGACCTACCCCCAGAGGAAGTCCTAAAGGAGATTGGTCGTCTACTGCTGGGTCTCAAATCGAAAGTAAGCCGCGCAGGAGCCCTCGCTTGAAACCATGCACGGACCGTGAGGGGTCTCGGGAGTACACACCTTAGCAAAGAGGGGGCATTCGGTAGGCCGGAGACGGCCTTTCAGAACCTCTCCACAGCGGCAACCGGGAGGCTCCGGAAGGGGGGCAAGCGAGAGCCCGAAAAATCTTTCGGCCGAGAGTTCTTCATAATCCTCAGCCAGAGAGAGTTTACTTCCCGGAATAGTTCCTAGCCCCCGCCAGCGTCCTTCGGCTGGCCGGAAGATTTCCTGAATGATCCTTTTGCCCCAGGGGTTTCCCTCCGGGTGGACCACCCGGGTATACTGGATCTCAATTCTGGGGCGAGATTCTTTGATCAACTTAAGGAGAAGAAGGATCCCCTCCAAGATATCCCGGGGTTCAAAACCGGTAATCACGCCCGGCAGACCGAATTCTTGAGGGATAAATTCGTAAGGACGGCTTCCGATAACGGTGCTCACATGTCCGGGTAAGATGAGACCGTGGAGGTTGAGTTCCGGATCGGAAAGGAGAACTCTCAGCGTCGGGGGCATGAGCCTCAAGGACGAAAAGAAAAAGAAATTTTTAAGCCCTCGCCTGCGGGCCTCGAGAACCGCCACCGCATGGGCCGGGGCCGTAGTCTCAAATCCCACTCCGGCTAAGACCACCTTCTTGTTCGGCTTACCTTCGGCCTCCCGCACGGCATCCATGGGGGAATATATGATCCGAACCTCGGCCCCACGCGCCCGAGCTTCCTTGAGAGATCCTCTGGAGCCAGGAACTTTGATCAAATCCCCGAACACACAAAGGATCACTCCGGGCTCCTCGGCCAGCCGGATGAGAAAATCGATCTCCTCCTGGGGCATCACACACACCGGACACCCCGGCCCAGAGAGAAGGTTAACCTCCGGAGGCAACACACTCCGAAGCCCAAAACGGAAAATATTGACCGTATGGGTTCCACAGACCTCCATGAGATTGTAGGTTTCAGCCATCAGTCAAGAGGCCTCCTGCTCAAGATCTTCAGGGCCTCCTCCGGCAGGGATCTTACCGGAAGGCCCAAAATCCTCTTTAATCGAAGGGCATTTTCTGGAGCCCACCCTAGGGCATCATTATCAAAATAAACATAGACCTTTTTGACCGGGAAGCCCCTAATTCTTCGGGCCCATTCTTGAAGTTCCTCTTCCGTATAACAGGACCGATAAAGTCTCCGAGAACCGTGCAGGCGGATATAACTAAAATCGGCCGTGGTGGCAAAGAAAAGAGAGGGGTGGCGTCCGGCAGTATCGGAAAGACAAAGGGCCACCCCTCGGCTGCGAAGCTGATCGAGAAAGGTCTCCTGATGGAAACTAGGGTGGCGAACCTCAAGAGCCAGAGGAAACTCTCGCGGGAGAGCCCAGAGGAAATCCTCCAAAAGATCGGGATCGTACTCGAGATTCGGAGGAAGTTGAAAAAGAACCGGCCCCAATTTGGGATAAAGAGGCTCGAGGCTTTCATAAAACCGTTTAAGGGAATCCGTAACCCCTTTCAGCCTTTTCACATGCGTAATGTAACGGTTGGCCTTGACCGCGAAGACAAACCCTTCAGGGGTTTCCTCGACCCACCGTCTTAAGGTCTCTGGCTTTAAGGTGCCATAAAAGGTAGCGTTCACCTCCGAGGTGTCAAAGTACCGGGCATAGTAAGTCAACCACTTTCGAACGGGTAATTTTTCGGGATAAAATACGCCCCGCCAATGGCGGTAATGCCATCCTGAGGTACCGATACGGATCTCCATATTGACACTCCCCCAAAAGGAAATTATAGATTTGAGTGCCGAATATACTAGAGGGAGGGATTAGTCTTGCCGCTGCATAGATCTGCTGCCAAGGCTCTGAGACAGAGTGAAAAGCGTCGCCTGCGCAACAAGGCTATTAAGACCAGGGTAAAGACGGCCACAAAGAAGTTTTTGAAAACACTAGAAGAAGGAGACCTGGCGAAGGCGGAGCAGGCCTTTCGGGAGGCTCAGAGCATTATTCAGCGGGCGGTTTCCAAAGGAACTCTTCATTGGCGCACGGCTGCCCGGAAGATTTCCCGGCTGGCGGCCAAACTCAACGCCAAAAAGGCCGCCCTTTCTGGCCAGGCCTAAATTTTAGGTGGGGATGTAGCTCAGTTGGGAGAGCGCCAGAATCGCAATCTGGAGGTCGGGGGTTCGAATCCCCCCATCTCCACCAATTTTTGCTTTTACCGGTCTTAAAAGCCCTTGCCGGACACCGTTAACGGTCTTGGTGTAAAAAACTTGCCAGTCACCGAAATTTTACGCCTCTAAGGGTCTGCCTGGGGTGAGCACTTTGCTCGACTTCAGAGGCCGTTCTGCAGGTAAGCCAGGAACTTGTAGATCAGGCGGGCAGCAAGATATTCTGTGCGAGGGTCTCCGGGAAGCGGCAAAAGCTCCACCACATCGAAGCCGATAACCTCGCGGCCAGAGACCAGACGCAGGATGTCTAGGACCTCATACCAGCTGAGGCCTCCAGGCTCTGGAGTGCCCACCCCCGGGGCTTCGGAGGGATCCAAGCCGTCCAGATCCAGCGTCACGTAAATCGGCCCCTCACCCAGAAGATCCTCCAGCTCAGAAAGGAATCCGGAGAAATCCTTCTTTATCTCCCGGGCCCAAAAGACCCTGAGCCCCTTCTCCTGGATGAACTCGAATTCTTCCCGACAGGCCGTGCGCAGGCCCACCGGGATGACCTCCAGCCCTAGCTCCAGCGCCCGGCGCATCACGCAGGCGTGACTCAGAGGAGTTTCCTGGTAGGTGTCCCGCAGGTCGGGATGAGCATCTATCTGAAGGATTTTGAAGCGGGGGTGTCGACGCTTGAGGGCCCTGAGGGCCGCAAGGGTGACGGTGTGCTCTCCGCCCAGGAGAATGGGGAACTTACCTTCGGAAAGGGCCTCCTCTATCAGACTTTCAAGGACCTTCAGAGCCTTTTCCGGTTCGACCGGCAGTTCCGGTTCGGGATAGGTGTAAAACCCTAAATCCTGCTGTGGTTCGCGACCGGTCTCCTCATCAAAGAACTCCAGGTGGGGACTGGCGGCGAGGATGGCCTCCGGTCCAAAACGGGTCCCGGGGCGCCAAGAGGTGGTAGCATCGTAAGGGGCAGGAATAAGGGCTACCCGAGCCCGGGCTCGGTCCTCGGGTAGCCCAAGGAAGGTCGACCTCATCTAGACCGCGAGTTGATTCCTCTCCGCCCGGATAAAACGCTCCACCGCCCGAATGGAGCGCGGGAACTCGTGTCCCCGATCAAGCAGACGGATCTCGCTCTTCTTGACCTCGAAAAGGCGAGTGATGTCCTCAATGGCCTTGTCCACATCGAAAGGTTTGCAAGAGAAGATATCCACGCTCATGTAGAGCTTTTCAGGGAAAGTGTGAATGCTAATGTGACTCTCAGCAATGATCACGAATCCGGAAATTCCCCAGTCTTCCGGCACCGGGGCATAGTACTTGAACACGTAAGGCGGCATGATCTTGGTCATATTAATTTGATCGGGATACTCACTGAGGAAATTATAGATAAAATCCAAGTCCATAAGCTTATCCCTATTACAGCCGTAGCCGTCCAGGATGAGGTGCTGGCCGAAGCCGTACTCAACCTTTTCCGATTCCGTAAATTTCTTTTCCATGGCCGCCCTCCTTACTGGAATTCCTGTAACCCATAGGGCGCCACCCCGGCGCCTGGAGATTGCAGGAAACCCCTACCCAAAAAATTAAGGGTAGCCACACGGCATGGCCACCCTTGGCGGGCAAAAAGATACTCGCCTTTTCCCTTTTGTCAAGGTGTTCTATACATAGTACATGTAGAGAGCTCTGAATGAAATTCCCCTTCCTCCGGGAGGGGAATAGGGGAGGGCAGGAAACTCTTAAATTTCCCCTTAGGGGGGAGGGTAGACTTTTTAGAGGTCTTTCAGAAAACTTCAGGGAGGGCGGCATGAACATCCATGAGGTGCCCTTTGAGGAAATCCTAGAGGAATCCGTCAGGGTGCATGGCCATCTGTGTGCCGGGCAGGTGCTAGGGGTGCGCATGGCCCTTTTGGGCTTAAGACTTATCGGTATAAAGGATCCTCGAGGAACCGATCGCAAGAAATTTCTGGTCTTCGTAGAAATAGACCGCTGCGCCACCGACGCCATCCAGTCGGTGACCGGGGCCAGTCTCGGAAAACGTTCCCTCAAGTTCTACGACTACGGCATCATGGCGGCTACCTTTTTGAACCTTGAGACCGGCCAGGCCTTCCGGGTGATTGCTCGGGAAGAAGCCCGGCAACTGGCTGATCGCTACTTTCCGGAGATCTCCGATCGGTATCGGAGACAGCTTGAGGCCTACCGCGTGATGCCCGAAGAAGAACTTTTCGAGATCCAGGAAGTGACCGTTGAGGTCTCGGAATTTGATCTTCCTGGAAGGCCCAAACGGCGCGTCCAGTGCGAGGCCTGCAGAATCTATGTTCAGGATGGCCGGGACATAGAAAAGGAGGGCCGTATCCTCTGCCGCCCCTGTGCGGAGGGAGGCTATTTTCGGCTCAAGGGCTCCCCGAAAAGGCCTCCGAAAGCCGCAGAATGAAGAGCAAAAGGGTCAACTCCGGATTCAGGTAGCGCTCAAGCCCCTGACGGAGCCTTTCGGCTAGATCCAGAAGGGACAGAGCCCTTTCGGCCGGGGCTGGCTCCGGAAAAACCTTCGGAAATTCGTAAAGCCCCTTAGCCCAGAGAAAAGAATACCAAAGCCAGAGGCGCACCAAGTAAAAAAGCTCACTTAAGTCCTCCCGCTTTTGAGCTAAGGTCTCAACCGCCCGGAGTTTCAGGGCTGGATCAGGATTCCGGGAGACCCCGATTA
>WFPH01000137.1 GCA_015487645.1 Thermosulfurimonas sp.
CACCTCGTCCAGGGCCTCATCCCAGGAGATCTTCACAAACTTGCCCTCACCGCGTTCTCCCACCCTTTTGAGCGGATGGAGAACCCGGTCGGGATCGTAAAGGAGCTTGACCCCCGAATTACCACGGGCACAAACCCGGGCCTTGTCCCCCCGACCGTTGGTAGGGCTCTTGGGGTTACCCTCGATTTTGACCACCTTCCCGCCCTTGACCTTGGCCACGATAGGACAACGCCAGAAGCACATCTCACAGACCGAGGTCACCTCTTTGGCCCCCAGGCTTCCGGGTAGCTCCTCCCCCGAAGCACAGGAGGCGTAAGCCTTCCTGAAAAGCCCCTCAGAGCGGAGCTTCAGACCGGCCAGAGCCAAAGAGGCCCCCGCCGAAAGCTTAAGAAAATCTCGTCTCTTCATGAGCAACCTCCTCCCGCAATCTATTTGTAAGGCTTAAAACCAAATCTCCCAAAGCCCGGTAAAAGGGCCGGGGTTGTGCCTGTTTAAGAGCTCCTAGAAATCGGGGATACCATTTTAGAAAATGTTTTTCAAGGAATTTTCTCAAAAGATCTTTACGGCCTTCCTCAAGAAGAAGGGCCATAAAGGCCAACTCGTAAGCCACATGGTCCGCAAGATCCCCCTCCTCCACCGGTTGATACCCAGCTTCCCGATAAAAGGCTAAAGCCTGATCATAGCCTTCCCCTTTGAGACGCCGATCACTCGAGAGATAAACCGAAGCGTAAGGAGGAGCGGGCGTACGATAAGGAGAAGTAATAAAAAGCCGGGTATATTCCACCCTGAGGGCTTCAAGATCTTCCACTCTAAAATCTCCGTTGAAATTCAGACCCAATTGGCGAGCAAGGCTTCCCAGATAAGAAGTTACCCCTAAAAAAGAAGGATCTTCAGGATAAAGGAAGGCCTCCGCCAGAGCACGCAGGTCTTCAGGTTTGAACATGGTCCTCTTTTTACTCTTCTCTTTGAAATTTTGCAAGGCTGATTATACGGATTTTTAACATCTTCTGAAACCTTTATTTCAATCTCAAGCTATTATGCTAAACTCCCTCGCAAAATTTTCAACAATTTCAAGCCATACAAAAGCTTTATTTTTAGAGAACCTTTACAAAACTTCTCCTCCTTCTGTAGTAAGCTGGATGAGGTAAACCTCCCCTAAGCCCCTCCAAAGGGGGTGGAATCGAATTATACAAAACTTTCATCTCAACTACCGAATCGACCTTGTCTTGAAACCTTGTAAAGAGAGCTTTTTTCTGGTTTGTATAGGCCCATGGCGCACATCCTAGAAGTGCGTGGCCTGGCCAAAAAATTCGGGGCCCTCCAGGCGGTAAAGGATCTTTCATTCAAGATCAAAAGGGAAACCATTTCGGCCCTCATCGGGCCCAACGGCTCGGGAAAATCTACCACTTTCAACTTGATCAGCGGACATCTCAAACCCGATAAAGGTCGGATCATCTTTGAAGGTCACCATTTAGAAGGGCTACCCGCAGAAACCGTAGCGCGGTTAGGTCTTGCCCGAACCTTTCAAACGCCCCAGGTCTTTTCCCATCTGACCGTTCTGGAGAACGTTCTCCTGGCAGTCTACCAGAGAAAACGCCCCGGAAAGATAAGTTCTCTCCTGCGGACTCCCGAATTCTTCCGAAAGGAGAAAGCCGCCCGGGAGGAAGCCCTGTATTATCTTGAGAGGTTTTTTCTGGCCGACGAGGCCCATCGAGAAGCCGGGGAACTCCCTCTGGGAAAACTCCGTTATCTGGAATTGGCTCGGGCCCTGGCCCTGCGACCGAAGCTCCTTCTGCTGGATGAGGCCGCTTCTGGACTTGACCCCAGGGAAAAGGAAGACCTGGCCCGAACCCTGGCCGAACTTCCCCGGGAGGGGCTTACCCTCTTCTGGGTAGAGCACGATCTGAACCTCCTTATGGGCCTGGCCGAAGAAGTGATCGTGCTCGATCAAGGGCGAAAGATCGCTCAAGGACCCCCTTCCGAAATCCAGAAAGACCCCCGGGTAATTCAGGTATACTTAGGAGAAGAGTGAAGCCATGCTGGAAGTTCGCAACCTTTATCTTTCATATGGCAAGCTCAATGTTTTGAGGGGCATCTCTCTCCACGTAAGGGCCGGAGAAATCGTCTGTCTCCTGGGAAGCAACGGGGCCGGCAAAACCAGTTTGCTCCTTACGCTCATAGGCCTCAACAAGCCTCAAAAAGGTCAGATCCTCTTTGAAGGGCAGGATGTTACCGGCTGGCCTCCTCAGAAACTGGTCAGGATGGGGCTGAGCCTGGTTCCGGAGGGGCGACAGATCTTCTATCCCCTTACGGTGGAGGAAAATCTGATCCTCGGGGCCTATCACCGGTTCGGCCGGGAGGGCAAAAAGTCCGTCCTGGCTGACCTCGAACAGGTCTACGAGCTTTTTCCTCGCCTCAAAGAAAGGCGCAAGCAGAAAGCGGGAACTCTTTCCGGCGGAGAGCAACAAATGCTGGCTCTGGGCCGAGCCTTCATGGCCCGACCGAGACTCTTGCTTCTGGACGAACCCTCCCTGGGCCTGGCCCCCAAGATCGTGGACCTCATCATGAAGACCATCCTGCGCCTGAATGAGGGCGGATTGACCGTGCTCCTGGTAGAACAAAACGCCCGCAAGGCTCTAACCATCGCCCACCGGGCCTATGTGTTGGAGACCGGTCGCATCACCCTTCAGGGGCCGGCCCAAGAACTCCTCCACGACGAAGAGGTGAAAAGAGCCTATCTAGGCAAGGATTACCGGGAATTTGCGGAATGAAGGGGGGCCAAATGACCATCGAAAATCTGGAATACCTGAGCCCGGAAGACTGGCGCCAGTGGCATACGGAACTCCTTCAGAGCACCCTAAACCGGGTTTACCAGAGGGTACCCTTTTATCGAGAGTGCCTTGAGAAGCGAAATCTCCTCCCGGAAGACCTCAAGGCCCCGGAAGATCTGGCCCGTTTTCCCACCACCACCCGGGAAGACCTCTCGGCCCACTATCCTTACGAACTCTTTGCCGTGCCCCTGCGAGACATCGTGAGGCTTCGAGCCTTTCCCTGGTGGCCCAATCCCATTGTCAAGGGCTACACCCTCCAGGACGTGGAGAACCTCAAGAAGCTCTGCGTGAGGTTCCTTACGGCTTGCGGTCTTAGAACCGAGGACATACTCTTTATCGCTCTTGAGCCGGGCATGGTGGCCTGGATAGAAGAGATCCGGGAAGCCGCGGAGGCCGTGGGCGCGGCGGTCATTCCCCCGGCCCCCCGAAGCCCGGAGGTCAGCCTGCGAATCCTTAAGGACTTTCGGGCCTCGGTGTTGGTCACCACCCCATCGCTCGCCCTGCGTTACCTCAAGGTTTGCGAAAAGCGCGGCCTGCCCCTTCCGGAAAGTCTCCGTCTTCTCATCCTGGTAGGCGAAGGTTTACGACCGAGTGAAAGGACCCTCCTTGAGGAATTCTTCGGAGCCGAAACCCGGCTGGGGTACGGCATCGCGGAAGTCCTGGGACCGGGAATGGCCTATGAGTGCGAAGCCCGGGAGGGGCTTCATCTGGCCATCGATTACCTATTTCCGGAAGTTATCGATCCCGGAACCGGCAACTACACCCAGGAAGGTGAAC
>WFPH01000138.1 GCA_015487645.1 Thermosulfurimonas sp.
CGGCTCAAAGTATTAAACGTCTTCCTCCGGACATCAAACGCAGGGTTAAATACAAACTTGAGTGGCTCGCAGAGCAGATAGATATTATCCGTCCGGTGCCTCTTAGGGGTAAATTTAAAGGACTTTATAAATTGCGCGTGGGAAACTATCGTATAATATACGAGATTGATAGAGAAAAATTTTTGATAATTGTCCATCTTGTCGGCCATAGGAGGGAAATTTATAAATAATCCCTTCATTCCACCTCCCTTTCCATCTCCAGGAATAGATCCTGCAGGCGTTCGAGGAGTTGCGGATCGGGGTTCTTCCACAGACCGCGATGGGCGGCCTCAAGCAGCCGCTCAGCGATATTTAGAAGGGCCGCGGGGTTATACCTCCGGAAAAACTCCCGCATTTCGGGAGACAGGGCGTAGACCTGGCTCAGCTCCTCCCACATCCGATCCGAGACCACATCGCTCGTGGCGTCCCAGTGAAAGACCAGGTCCACCACCCGGGAGAGATCCCCTGCCCCTTTGAAACCGTGCTGTTTCAGCCCCTCGATCCAGCGGGGATTCAGGACCTTGATCCGGAAAAGGAAACGCATCTCCTCGGCGGTGGTGCGTATCCGGGGGCGTTCCGGGTCCTCGCTTGAGGCCGAATAGGAGACCGGGGCCTTACCGGAAAGGCTCTCCACCGCGGCGTTAAGTCCCCCATGGTAGGCGTTGAAGCAGTCGCAGGAGAGGATGTCCACCTCACGGGTGTCCTCGTTCTTGTAGGTGACCTCCGTGCGGGAGAGCACGGAACGCAGTTCCTCTCCGGCGGAAACGCCGTAAGCCCCCTCCCCGTAAGCATGGCCCATGGTCCGGAGGTAGACCTCCCCCAGGTCCCGGCGGCTCTTCCAGGCCCCGGCGTCCAGCAGATCGTTGACCCCGTTTCCGTAGGTTCCGGAGGCCTCGGAGAAGACCCGAAAGCGGGCCCGCCGTCGGGCCTCCACCTCGGGAAGCCCCCGCGCAAGGAGTCTTTCGAGATCCCGGCGGAAGTTTTCCGCCAGGGGATTCATCTCCGGGGGTTCGGGAAGCGAGGCCACCTCGGCCACCGCCCGGTCGAAGAGTTCCATGAGGTTGCGGAAGGCGTCCCGAAAAAAGCCGCTCACCGTAAGGGTCACGTCTACCCGGGCCCGGCCGAGCTCCGAAAGGGGCACCACCTCGAGGCCCTTTACCCGTCCGTCTTCCCGCCAGACGGGCCTTGCCCCGATAAGCCACAGGGCACAGGCAAAATCCTCGCCTCGGGTGCGCATGGTGGGAGAACCCCAGAGCACCATGGAGAGCGTCCGGGGGAGGCGACCCTGATCTCGAAGGTGGCGTTCAAGCAGGGCCTCGGCCTGGTGCCTCCCCCGCTCGAAGGCCTCCCGCGAGGGAACCCTCAGGGGGTCCACGCTGTAGAAGTTGCGTCCGGTGGGCAGGGCCTCCACCGCCCCACGGGTCACGGCCCCCGAAGCCCCGGGCGGGACGAAGCCCCCGGAAAGCCCGGCGAGAAGGTGGTCCATCTCCTCGGTGACCCGGGAAAGAAGTTCCCGGAGGCGGGATTCCGGAAGCTCCGTGCGACGGCGGATGGCGGAGACGGTCTCCGAAAGGGCCTCGCCTTCCGGAGGAACCCCCAGTACGTGAAGTCCCCGGTTGATGTAGGTCTCGGCCACCTCCTCCAGGTACTCGTGGAGCCGAAGAAGGAACCCCTCGGGATCGCACTCGGCCTCCTTCGGAGAACCTCCGATCTCGGCAAAGAGTTCCTCTTGGCGAACGAGAGCGAGGATTTTTTCCCGGAGGGATCGAGCCAGGGCCGGGTTCTCCGTGGCGGTTTCCCGGTATGCGGAAAGAAGTTCGGAGAGTTCGGCCAGAGGGCCGTGAAGCCCGGCCTTCTGTCTGGCCGGGGGAAGGTGCGAGACGATCACCGCGTGACTGCGACGCTTGGCCTGGGTACCCTCTCCGGGATTGTTCACGATGTAAGGATAGAGGTTTGGAAGCGGCCCCAGGGCCGCGGCCGGGAAACACCCCTCCGAAAGCCCCACGGCCTTTCCCGGAAGCCACTCGAGCGTTCCGTGTTTGCCCACGTGGACCACCGCGTGCGCCCGGAACTCCTCCCTGAGCCAGGCGTAAAAGGCCAGGTAATGATAGGGTGGGGGAAGATCGGGATCGTGGATTGCTCCGGAGGTGAGCCTTTCGATCTTCCCGCGCGGGGGCTGGAGGGTAATAAAGATGTTTCCGTTCCACACCCCGGAGAAAAGGAATTCGGCGTTTTCAACCAGAAAATCTCCGGGGAAAGGGCCCCAGTATTTTTCGAGTTTGCGGCGAGTATCCTCCGGTAGCCTTTCGTAGTGGGGGCGGAAAGCCTCGGCCGGCCAGCGTACTGCGGCCCGCCGGCGGATCTCCTGAGGGGAGAGATACCGGGTGTCGTAAATCTGGGAATGTCTTAAGGCCTCCGCGAGCTCCTCGGGCCCGTAGAGTTTTTCCACCCGCAGGCCCTCCCGGGCCAGGCGCTCAAGCAGCCGGGCCACGGAGGCGAAGCTGTCGAGCCCGAAGGCGCAGCCCAGGCGGTCCTCCCGGGGAGGGTAGTGGTGGAGGACGATGGCGAGGCGGCGCTTCTCCGGCGGGGTCTCGCGCAGTTTGACCCAGGCCGCGGCCTCCTCGGCTACGGCCCTGATCCCTTCCTCCACCGGGGAAAGGCGCGGCACCGGAACCCCCAGGATCTCCGAGACCTCTTCGGTGCGTCTTCCGGCCACCACCCGGGAGACAATCACCCCGTCGAACTCGGGCTGGGCCACGGCCACCGAGACCTCAAGCGGGGAAAGCCCCGCCGGCGACTTCCTCCAGACTTCGGGCTCGGAGAAACTCACGATCCCGTGCACCACGGGCACTCCGAGCGCGGGGTAGATCCCCCCGGTCTCCGGCCAGAGCAGCCGGTGAGAAAAGGGCTGAAGGTTGATGAGGACGGAGATCACGGACCGACCTTCTTTTTTGAAGAAGGTCTCGGCCACCCGGTTCGGGGAAAGCCCCTCGCCCTCGGCCACGAAACGCCGGTGGAAGACGGGAAGCGCTGCAAGGCCTCGTCCTTCCACTTCCTCGACCAGGGCGGAGATCGGTGCGAGATCACCGTTCACGAAGTACCCCTGGTAGAACCAGATCCCCACGAGGGGGCGTTTTCCGTCGAGATGTTCTCTGAGCCAGGAGAGGTAACTGTCCGGGTCCGGAAAGAAGCCTCCACGCGGATGCCAGATCCCCTCCGAGGGCGGTCTTTTCGGAGGGGCGGGAGGCGGTACCTCCTCCCCCAGTTCCGAAAGAAGCTGAAGACAGAAGTTTTTGAGGTTTTCCGGCCCCCCGTAGGAGAGATACCTCACCCGTTTCTCAAAGGCCTCGTTTCGGGGCCGGGCGTACTCCTCCACCAGGGCGAGGTCCGCCGGACTTCCGGAAACCGGTTGGACATGGACGATTTCTCCGGAGAAGTTCTCAAGGAGCACCTCAAGACCGGGAAGGCTTTCCGGGCCCCCGTGGGGAAGAAGCACCAGGGCCCGGGCCTTACGGGAAAGTGCGGAAAGCTCCCCCGGTCCGGGGACCGTCTCCCGGAAAAGGACCCGGAGGGGCACGCGTATCCCCTGCCGCGTAAGCTCCCTTGCGGCCTCCTCAAGCGCTCCGAGCTCGGTCCCGGTAGTGGTATAGTAGAGAATCATAGGCCTTTAGCTAATAAAATCCCGGCATACCGCCAATACGGTCTTGGAACAGGCCGGAATCTCCAGGAAGTTTTAAGGAAAAAACCCGGGGCGGGCTTTCCGCCCGTCCCGGGCAGGAGAAGGTGTGGGGCTGGGTGGGGGAGGAAATGTAGCCCACGGCTCAAAAAGCCCTGACCTTGAGCCCTCCGAAAAGGGTAAACCCCGGCGCCCGATAACCCGCGGCCCATTCGTAGTCCGTATCAAAGAGGTTTTCCGCGCGGAAGAAGAAGGTCAGTCGTTTGTTCAGGGCGTAGCTTCCGGTAAGGTCCACCCGGCTGTAGTCCGGGATCATGTGCTCGTGGTCGTAGGCCGGACGTTTCCCCACATACTTATAGTAAAGGTTTAAGGTCCATTTCCGCCACTTCACCGTGGCCCGGGCCCCGAGCTGATGATGGGGAACCAGGGCCAGGTTTTCGGTGTCGTCTTCCTGCCCTTCGGTGTAGGTGTAATTCACTGAAAGTGCGAGCCATTCGTAGGGACGGGCTTCGAACTCGGCCTCAAGCCCGGTGGCCACTCCTCCGCCGGAGTTGTAGTAGCGCCAGGTGGCGTAATTGAAGCTTATGCGCTCCTCGTAATGGGTGTTGAACCAGGTGAGAGCCCAGCGGAGTTTGCCCCCGAAAAGTTCCTGCTCCAGGCCTACGTCGCCCCCGGTGCTCTCCTC
>WFPH01000139.1 GCA_015487645.1 Thermosulfurimonas sp.
ACCTCCTCATATTTAAGCAGCCTCAACTTGCTCATCCGGAAAAGATATCGGTAAGGTGGTGCACATCTTATACGGACCTATTTCTAGCTCCTCAAAGATTTCTCGATCTTCCTTCTGTTCCAGACGGTAGGTAAGGATCATCTTTATCACTTCCGAGAGCTCTCTCAGGGCTTCCTCTGGGGTTTCGCCCTCGGCAAAGGCTCCCTGAAGTAAGGGACAGCGCGCGATATATACATCCTCTTCCCAGGAAATGATCACCGGAAGCCCCAAAACTTTCCGCATCTCTACCCCACAATCTCTTCGATACGGAGCACGGTGTAGTACTGACGGTGCCCGCGCTTGCGTTTATAATTTTTACGCCGTTTCTTCTTAAAGACAATGATCTTCTTGCTCCTGCCCTGCTCGAGGATGGTGGCCTTCACCCGGGCTCCCTCTACCAGAGGCGTTCCCACCCGGGGCTCTCCCTCGCCGGCCACCAAAAGCACCTCGGAAAGCTCTACCGTATCCCCCGGCTCCCCCGGAAGTTTTTCCACCCGAAGGACCTCACCCGGAGCCACCTTGTACTGTTTTCCACCCGTCTTGATCACCGCAAACACCACGACCCCTCCTTCCGCGAAATCCGCTGCATTTTTATGTCTCTTCAGCGGATTGTCAAGGCCCGCCGATCTCCCTTGTTACTGCAAGGCGATTTTGTCACCCCTAATTGCAAAGCCAAAATGTCACCCCCTCCTGGTAAAACCATAGGCTCGAATTCTCCTGCCGGAGGTCGAGCCTATGGAAAATCGGCAAAAGAAGGAGGGGCGGATCCTCAAAGTGGCCCATCGTTACCATGTCCTCTCTATGGCCGTCCTGGGAATAACTACCTCCAAAGAAGGCGCCCAGGCCCTCAACATCTCCGAAAGACATTTCAAACGCTTAAAGAAAAAATTCCGCGAATCAGGTCCCAAAGCCCTGATCCACGGAAATTGTGGCCGCTCACCTCACAATGCCTACCCCCAAGAACTAAAACAAAAAGTCCTCCACCTCTTCCGCTCTCAGTACCAGGACTTCAACCTCTCTCATTTCACCGATACCCTGAAAGAAGAACACGGTATCGCTATTTCCCGCGAAACCGTAAGATCCTGGCTTATAGAAGCCAAACTCTATAAACCTAAAGCCCAAAAATACAGACGAAGAAAAAGACGCCCTCGCTCCAAAAAAGAAGGAGAAATCGTCTTTCTTGATGGCTCCATTGAGGTCTGGTTCGGCCAAGAGAAATATACTCTGCTTCTGGCCCTGGACGATGCCACCGGAAAAGCCCTCTCCGGCCTTTTTGTCCCACGGGAAACCGTGAAGGATTACTTCCGCCTCTGCTACAACCTCTTCCTTCGCTACGGACTTCCTTTACGCTTCTACCTCGATCGCCATTCTATCTTCCTCACCACTCGACACGAAGGAGTCCATGTGAAACAGTCCGCCGAAAAGCCTACCGCTTTTCAGACCGCCATGGCTGAATTAGACATAGGCCTCATCTATGCCCGAAGCCCTCAGGCCAGAGGCCGAATAGAAAGATCCTTCAGGACCTTCCAGGATCGCCTAAGAAAAGAGCTGGCGGCCAAAGGCATACATACCCCAGATGAGGCAAACCGCTACCTTCGGGAGATTTTTATTCCTCGCTACAACCGTAGATTTGCGGTTGAGGCCGAAGATAAAGATCCGGCCTGGAGGAAGCCTCCGTCCAATCTCAAAGAAATTTTGAGTCAAAGGATGGAAAGGAAGGTCAAAGGGGATTTTACGATTTCGGTAGAAGGAAAGATTTTGCAGCTCAAACCGCCCAGGCTCACCATGAGGCTTTCTGGGGTAAAAGTAGAAGTAAGAAAGTTATTTGATGGGAGCTTCAGAATTTATCACCCGGGAGGGGAGCTGATTCCTTATGAGGAGGTCAGGAGGCAAAAGAAGGCTTGCCGAAAGACCAGACTCAGGCTTAAAAAGAGGACTCAGGAAGGGGGTGACATTTTCCCCT